>JBFFSC010000006.1:0-35337 GCA_041572615.1 Sulfurimonadaceae bacterium | reverse complement strand
TTCTTTTCGATCTGTGCCTTACGGTTTACAAGTGTCTCTTTGAAATATTCCAACTCTGTTGCGTGCATTTCTTTCATTCTCGTTTATTCCTTATTTATGATAGGGATGATTATTGTTGATGGCAAAGCCCCGAAAGACCTGTTCTAATAAAACAGCCTTTGCGATTTTATGGCTCATCGTCAGATCACTCAGACTGATCACCTGATCACACTGCTTTAAAAAACCATCTTCAAAACCATAAGCACCGCCTATGTAAAAATTCACCGTAATTTTATCACTTAAAAGCTTACTGAATGTAAAACTGTTGATCATTTTTCCATCAGGATGCAGTGCAATGTTATAAGATTTGCTTAAATAGGGTTCAAAGGCTTGTGTGTAAGCTGCCTGCGCAGAGGCTTGACCTTCGACTTGCGCCTGATGGATCTTCTTGTTGAATATCTCGATATCCTTGATCGTCGCATACTTTCCAACCATCTTCTCAAGCTCCTTATACAAGGGGCTGTAAAGCGATTTTTCAGGCTTTGCGATAGAGCAGATATTAACTTTCATAAAGGCCTGTTCCCACCACCAGATAACTTACATTTTCAAATTCATCGCTCAGTTTAACACCACCGATAGCGGCCACTTTATGCTTGGATTTTGCAGCCAGAATATCCAGAGTATCACCGAGTATATTCGTAACATCTTTTGTTGAAGTTTGTTTAAAAGCGCCCAAACCGAT
This sequence comes from Sulfurimonadaceae bacterium, assembly GCA_041572615.1. Lineage (GTDB taxonomy): Bacteria > Campylobacterota > Campylobacteria > Campylobacterales > Sulfurimonadaceae. The sequence continues at coordinate 34,616 of JBFFSC010000006.1, read as the reverse complement.
ATAGTTCAGATCCATATTGTTAGCGATTTTTATCTCTTCTTCATTATGAGTAGAGATCCCCAGAATTTTATCCGGACCGATAAGTTCACGAACAGTAGTAACAGACTTCTGTATATCTTCATCTATACACAAGAGGTCTTCCTGTCCCATATGTACACCATCACAAAAAGGAATTAGTTCATACTTGTCATTGACGATCAAAAAACCGTCCCAATGTTTTCGAAGTTCTATCAGTGCTTTCTTGATTGTCTCTTCATCACCGTTCTTGTTACGATACTGAATAATCTCTGCCTGATGTTTTTTTGCAAGGTCAACAAAATCTTGGAGAGAAAGGCCGCGATCAGAGAGCGTGTCTTGATCGCAAAGTGCGTAGAGTTTCATCTATACGGCTTGCTTCTCTTTGTCTTGAAGCATACATAAGAGATCAGAGATCGTCTTTTTCATCTCGTTACGGTTGACAACCATATCTACTGCTCCATGTTCAAGCAGGAACTCTGCGCGCTGAAAACCTTCGGGAAGATCAGAACCGATTGTCTGTTTGATAACACGCTGACCGGCAAAACCGATCAAGGCACCCGGTTCTGCGATGATAATATCACCCAGTGTCGCGAATGATGCCGACACCCCGCCCATCGTCGGGTCAGTCAATACCGAGATATATGGAAGTTTGTGTTTAGCCAGTTTAGCCAGAGCTGCCGACGTCTTTGACATCTGCATCAAAGAGAAAGAACTCTCCTGCATACGTGCACCACCTGAAGCAGAGACGATGATGACACCCTCTTTTTTCTCGATGGCACGATTGACAGCACGAACGATCTTCTCTCCCTCGACGGAGCCAAGAGAACCACCCATAAAGGCGAAGTCAAAGATAACAAGTTGTGTCGCGACCCCGTTGATAGTACACTCTCCACTCACGACAGAAGATGTTCTACCCGTTTTAGCCTCTGCATCTTCGATACGCTTTTTGTATGAGACCTTGTCGACGAACTTCAAAGGGTCTATCGGACGTAGTGAAGCATCCATCTCTACAAAAGAGCCTTCATCACATAACAAAGAGATACGCTCTTTTACACCGATACGCAGGTGGTAACCGCATTTAGGACAGACATAATGCTGTTTTTCGACCTCTTTGTAATACATCAAAGCCTGGCATGATTTACATTTTATCCAGTGAGAAGGCGCTTCACTTTTACTTGGCTGCGGCTTACTTGGCTTAGAACTAAAAAAATCGAATAAACTCATAAAAATCTCTCCAAATTATTGTAATATTATCGCTTTCACACGTTCAAAGACATCTTTGTCTTTTGAAATAATAATATGTTTATCATCCTGGTATAAATGCAAATCTTCACACATGAAAAGACCTGCCTCCAGATCGTATTGACGCATTTTACCCAAAAAAACCATATAGTTGGCATAATGCGCATAGGCGAGAGAAAGCGCTACTGCTCCAGGCGCTCTATATTTAAGGTTGTTTTGAATCAGGGACTGTGTCAGTTCCGGATATAAAGCAGCTTTTTCAAAGATCCCTATTTTAGAGGTATGATGTTTCTCTACAGCCTTGAAGTGGGCACTATGAAGTTTTCCTTGAAGAAACTGGTTCTCATCTTTAATGAAGATATCGCCGTTGGCGAAATTACAGACGATTCCAATGGAAGGCTTGTCATCTTTCATATAGGCAATCGAAGCCCCATAGTAAGGAAACCTTGTCAGCATATTATCACTGCCGTCTATGGGATCAAGTATGATCTTTACATCGCCTTCACCGATAATACCGCTCTCTTCGGAGTGGATCTGTCCAAAACGTCCTAGACGCCTGATAAAGATCTCCTCTGCCATCAGGTCTAGCCCGACACAAAAGTCACCGCCGGCACCTCTGCATTCACGTGTTTGATACGCCATAGGGTCGTCCGTTACGTCCAACATAGCGACAACCTCTTGACAGGCCTTTATCGTCTCGCGAATGAAAGATTGCATCCGAGGACTTTACTTAAACGACTTGATGATGGCACGGGCAGCTTCACGTCCGTCATACGCTGCTCTTACGACCAGATCAGCTCCACGGTAACAATCTCCTCCGGCAAAGACACCTGAGGTCGAAGTCTCGAAGTTCTCATTAACGATGATACCACCCCATTCATTCGTCTCGATACCATTGGCTGCCAGATAGGAAGGTACCACAGGATCAAATCCGAGTGACATGATGACGACATCGGCATTGACCTTGAACTCACTACCTTTCATCTCTTCCATACGGGCACGACCGCTCTCATCTTTTTGTCCCAGTGTCGTTTTGATCATCTCAACACCCACGACCTCACCGTTCTCATTCGTAAGAATCTGTTTTGGCGATGCATAAAAGGTAAAGTCAACACCCTCTTCTTTGGCATTTTTATACTCTTTTTGAGATCCCGGCATATTGTGAGCATCACGACGGTACAGACATGTGACCGATTTAGCGCCTTCGCGTTTTGCAGTACGGACACAGTCCATCGCTGTATCACCACCACCGATGACAACAACATTTTTATCTTTGAAGTCCAACTCTTTATTATAGTCCTGACCGAAGTTCTTCAATTGAATACCTGTCAGATATGCCATTGCTGGATATACACCTTTGACATTTTCATTATTTAAACCAGCGATTTTTGCCTTTGTCGCACCGATTCCGATAAAGATAGCATCATGATCAGAAGCCAGTTCGTCAAAAGAGACATCTTTTCCGACTTCACAGTTTAGTACCAGGTTCAGACCAGCCTCGATTAGTCCTTTGACACGGCGGTCAACGACTTTCTTGTCCAGTTTGAAACCTGGAATTCCGTAAGTCAAAAGTCCACCCGCACGGTCTGCTTTTTCATACATATCAACAGCAATCCCCGCACGGAGAAGATAGGTCGCTACCGAAAGACCGGCAGGGCCTGAACCGATGACGGCTACTTTCTTGTCCGATGTAATTCCAGGGAACTCCGGTTTCAGACCGTTCTTGTACCCCTCTTCGTTGATGTAGGTCTCGATCGAACCGATCGTAATCGCCCCGTGACCGTCATTAAGTGTACAATCACCTTCACAAAGACGATCATGAGGACAGATACGCCCCATAACCTCAGGAAATGGAGAAGGCTCATTAGAGAGTTTAAAAGCAAATTCAAGATCTTTTTCCGCAATCGCTTTGAGCCATTGAGGGATATAGTTATGCAAAGGACATTTATTAAGGCAGAAAGGGTCACCACACTGGATACATCTGTCACTTTGTGATGCCGCTTCCTTTGTCTCAAAAAATTCGTAAATTTCATTAAAGTCTTTAACACGCTCTACAACAAGGCGTTTTTCGGGTTCAATTCTTTGTGTATCAAGAAACTCTCTCATCTTAATCTCCTTTCTCTATATCTAATGGAAGTGTTTTCATATCTTTTGGACGCACTAACCAGAAGTCTCTGATATCCGTACGGAAGTTGTCCAGAATCTCTTTAGCTTTGATGCTTCCCGTTTCATCATAATACTCTTTGATGAGCTTTTTAAGATAGTGACGTGCTTCATCACCCTCATCCGTATCAATACGTTCGATCTCGATCAACTCTCGGTTGATGTTCTCACCGAACTCATGTGCTTCATCATAAACAAAAGCGATACCGCCTGTCATACCGGCACCAAAGTTGATACCTGTCTTACCAAGGATAACGACAATACCACCTGTCATATACTCACAGGCATTATCACCCGTTCCTTCGACGATCGCCAAAGCACCTGAGTTACGGACACCAAAACGCTCACCTGCAACACCTGATGCAAACAGCTTACCGCCTGTCGCACCATACAGACAGGTATTACCTGCTGCTGCAAAGGCAGTCCCTTGTCTTTCAGGAGTGATGATGATCTTTCCTCCAAGCATACCCTTACCGATATAATCGTTTGCAGGGCCATCAAGATATAGTGATACACCGTCGATCAGGAATGCCCCTAAAGACTGTCCTGCAACACCGCTAAGTTTGATCTTGATCGTATCCGATGCCAAGCCGGCATCCCCGTAGTACTTGGCGATCTCACCCGATATACGTGCACCGAAACTTCGGTTCAGGTTACAGATGGTACGTTTGACCGTCACTTTCTGTTCTGGATGTTTGATCGTATTCATTACCTCTTTCAATACATCTTTTTCAAAGTCGTTCGGATCAAACGGTTCATTGGACTCTACCTGGCAGGTATCGACACCCTCACAGTGATAAAGAACCTCGGAGAAGTCAAACTTCTTGGCAAATTCATCATCGATGACAGACAATAGATCAGATCGTCCGATGATCTCTTCAAGGCTTTTATACCCCATACCCGCAAGAATAGTACGAATATCCTCAGCAAGAAGCGTGAAGTAGTTGATGACATGCTGTACCTTGCCTTTGTAGTGCTCACTGCGCAGCTTCTCGTTTTGCGTCGCAATACCCACTGAACATTTGTTGACATGACAGATACGAAGCATCTTACATCCCACAATTGTCAGTACTCCCGTACCAAAGGCATAAGACTCAGCACCAAGCAGTGCTGCTTTGACAACGTCAAGACCGGTCTTGAGACCACCGTCTGTCTGTACATGGACTTGACCGCGTAGGTTGTTGACTTTAAGCGCGTTATGTGCTTCAGAAAGTCCAAGCTCCCATGGGTTACCTGCAAACTTGATAGAGGTCAACGGAGCCGCACCGGTACCACCGTCACCACCGGAGATAATGATCTTGTCTGCATACGCTTTTGCGACACCTGCCGCAATCGTTCCGACGCCTGCCGTCGAAACAAGCTTGACAGTGATTGTCGCATGCGGATTGACCTGCTTAAGATCGTAGATCAGCTGAGCCAAGTCCTCGATCGAATAGATATCATGATGCGGTGGCGGTGAAATCAGTGTGACACCTGCAACCGTATGGCGAAGTCTTGCGATCAGTTCTGTGACTTTATGACCCGGAAGCTGTCCACCTTCACCCGGTTTTGCACCCTGGGCAACTTTAATCTGTATCTCTTCAGCAGATCTCAGGTACGCCGGTGTGACACCAAAACGTCCCGAAGCGACCTGTTTGATCTTAGAGTTACGGATCGTCGCGAAACGTTCAGCGTCTTCACCACCCTCACCCGAGTTTGACATACCGCCGATGGTGTTCATCGCTTCTGCAATACACTCATGCGCTTCCGGGGAAATAGAACCTAAAGACATCGCAGCTGAGGCAAGACGTTTAAAGATCTCTTCTTTTGGCTCGACTTCGTTAATATCAATCGCTTTCTTGTCTGATTTGATTTCCAAGAAGTCACGGATAAACTTCTGGCCACGGTTATTGACAAGGTTTTTCAGCTTTTCAAAGTCTTCATGCTTGCCAGTTTCAACAACCTTATGGATAGTATGAATGACATCAGGACCAAAATCATGATATTCACCACCATTATAGAACTTGTAAAAACCACCGATCGTCAATGGGAAGATCGATTTAAACCCATCCTCTTCAAAAGCCGCTTTGTGCGCTTTTTCAAGACGCTCCTGAATATCAGCATATCCAAGTCCCGGAATCAATGACTGGGCATCTCTAAAACAGTCTTGGCATACTTCAGATGAAAGTCCAAGGATATCAAACAAGCTTGAGTTTCTATACGAAGCAATGGTCGCAATACCCATCTTCGACATAATCTTAAGCAGTCCGCCGTTAAGCGCTATGTGTACCGACTTCATCGCTTCATGGCAACTCATCGTCAATGCTTTACTCTGCTCAAGGCGTGCAATAGCTGAGGAGAAAAGTATATATGGGAATACCGCAGATGCACCAAAAGCGATCATCGCAGCTGCCGAATGCGAATCATAGACCTCACCCGTTTGCGCAACGATTGAGACCAGGTGACGGTTTCCGTCTTTTAGCAGTGTCTGGTTCAGACGCCCTACAACCATAAGCATAGGAATGACCATTTGTTCAGAGGAAAGCTCGACATCTGAGAGAACGACAATACGTACACCCTCTTCAGTGACAGCTTTAGAGATCTTGGCAACCAGTTCGTCCAGGGCTGTTTTCATATCGCCTTTGAATGTCGTTGAGAAGGTCATGTTTTTATAACACGCCTGGTAGCGGGCATTATTTTCATCACCAAAAGAAAGGAGAACACTCAGTTTCTCTTTTGTAATGATAGGAGAGATTGCTTTCAGACGATGCGCATGCGAAGGTGCATCATCCAGGATATTATGGACTTCACCAAAGCCTGTGTTCAATGACATAACCACTTTCTCACGGATAGGGTCGATCGGCGGGTTAGTCACCTGAGCGAATTTCTGTTTGAAGAAGTCTGAGAAGTTTCTCTGCTTGTCAGAGAATGCTGCCATAGGCGTATCATCTCCCATAGAACCTACAGCTTCCTTACCATCTTTCATCATCGGTTCAATGACTTGTTCGATCACTTCATGCGTATAGTTGAAGAAACGCTGGCGTGCAACCAACTCCTCTTTATTGTAATCGCACTGCTTGACATACTGCTCATCCACATGCTCTTGCAGATAGACCATATTGTCGTTTAGCCATTTCATATAAGGGTTACTGCCCTTGAGATAGTCATTGATATCTTCGTCCTTAAGTATTTTCCCATACTTAAGATCAAGTCCTATCATCTGACCTGACTGAAGCCTGTTACGCTCGACAATGTTCTCTTCTTGAATATCTAAAACACCATATTCGCTTGAGATAAGAAGCATTCCGTCTTTCGTGATGATATATTTTGAAGGACGCAGACCATTTCTATCAAGAACACAACCGATGTAACGCCCGTCTGTCAATGAGAACGCTGCCGGACCGTCCCACGCTTCGAATACTGTCGAGTTGTATTCATAAAAGGCACGAAGCTCCGCATCCATATGCGGTGCGTTTTGCCACGGTGCAGGGATCACGGAACGTGCCGCTTTGAAAAAGTCTGTACCGTTTGCAAGCAAGAACTCAAAGAAATTATCTGCAGATGCTGAATCCGAAGAGCCCTCTTGTAAGATCGGAAGGATTCTTTTGATCTCATCATCTGAGAAGACGTTTGATTTGATAGATTCGGATTTCACTTCGACATTAAAACGGTTCGCTTCAACCGAGTTGATCTCACCATTGTGTGCAACAGCTCTGAAAGGCTGAGCAAGACGCCACTGCGGCAAAGTATTGGTAGAGAAACGTTGGTGGAAGAGTGAGAAAGAGATCTCAAAGTCTTTGTCTTGAAGATCAACATAGAACTGTTTGATCGTCGTAGGCATGACTAGACCCTTGTACGAGATCACACGTGAAGACATAGACGGAATATAGAAATCACTGTCTTCATTCAATGCATGTTCAGTCTCTTTGCGTGAAAGGTATAAAAGCGCATCGAAACGTCTTGTCGAGATCAATGAGTTTGGCTTGATGAAGACCTGTACAATGTGAGGTAAAGAGGCCAGTGCCTGTTCTCCAAGAGCATCCGTATCCACAGGGACCGTACGTTTCCAGATGACTTTAAGGTCATTTTTGTCACACATGGACTCCAGTACATCCAGGTGTGCCATATCTTTTGTAAAGACCATCGCTACGGCATATTGTTCAGGAAGCTCGACCCCAGCTTCTGCCGCCACTTTCTTCATAAACTTTGCAGGCATAGACATCAATAAACCAGAACCATCTCCTGTCTTACCATCAGCGGCAACAGCACCACGGTGCATCATACGCTCCAAAGCTGTAATGGCATTTTCTAAATAGTGATGAGATGGTACATTATTAATACTGGCTACTAAACCAAATCCACAGTTATCTTTAAATGAAGTTAATCTTTTATTCAAATTAAGACCTTTCGCATAAATTTATAAATTCTTTCTTAACTTTAAGCTTATATTAAACAAACTTATTCTATTTAAGAAAACAAGTAGTACATTATATAAAAGAATTGGTTAAAACTTATTTAATCAGATGGCCATTAAGGGAAGTATTTACCTAGAGAGTGTAGAATTCACTCAAATCATAATAAAAGTGAGTGGATTTGCAAGGGTATATAATCAACGTCAACAAGGCACGTGACGAGGATGTTATAGTTACTATTTTAACGCACCATAACTTATATACACTTTATCGTTTTTACGGAGCAAGGCATGGACAGATCAATCTTGGCTTCAAGATCGATTTTGAGACTGAAGCCTCTGTAAAGTCGACTATAGAGAGACTCCGCGATGTCATCCACCTAGGTTTTCCATGGATCACTGATAGAAGCCGCCTTTTTATCTGGCAGCAATTCACAGCTCTCTTTCATAAGCACCTTCAGGAGAGTGAGGAACTTGATCCCTTCTATTTCAATCTTTTAGAAGATGCTGCACGTATCTGGCAGACTCAGAACCCAAAACGCATTGCCATAGAGTCTTATGTCAAACTGCTTGCTTTTGAAGGACGCCTGCATGAAGAGATGCTCTGTTTTTTTTGTGAAAGAAAGATCGAGAAGGAGATGACACTTATCCGTGCCTTTTTACCTGCTCATGCAGAATGTATCCATGCCCTGCCCCTGGACATAAAGGCTATACAGGAGCTTTTTTCAACAGGTTCAAGTCTCTTTTTAAACGATAAAGAGATCGATATTATCTGGCATGTCCTGCTTGAAGGGTTTTAAGACTCTGTATCCAATGAACGCAAAAGTTTATTGACGGTTTTGATATTCTTTATTGTCAGAACATAAGCATCATCCATGATACGAAGGACATGATAGACCTCTGTCACAGAGATCCCGTATGGGTCTTTCTTTGTAACTGAAGCTTCGCCACGCTTGTTGATAACGACATTGTCTAGTTTTTTTCTGCTGTGCTGCATGAAATAGGTCAGTAAGAGTGCGCCCGTATGGTCTTTTTCTATCGATACGACTACCTTATCGGTAACATTTGGGACATGAGGATACATCTTTTGAAAATCATGCCCTTCCATATACCCCAAATAAACCTTGGTAAAAAGATCGATATAACGTGTACATACCTCAGTCTTTAAAAACCCCATGTTCAATACAGCGTTGGGCTTTGATCGGAGCCGTCGCAGCATCCATGCAAGCGAGTTATAGTATTTGAACGGAAAGACATCCAAGACAGAATCACTGACAAGGCTCGGACCCTTTGGCCGTTTAAAAGGTTTTCGTTTTCGCTTCGGGTTCTCTTTTAACCATGCATAGACCTCATCTGCGACAAAAGGTTTTGTTATCCAGACGGTACAGTAATCCGGCAGCTGTTTACTACCGCTTACGCCTTCATTCAGAATGATTAGAGCCTTGATCTCATGATTGGGGAAAAGCACTTCCAGCAAAGCTTTCTTCTTGCGCAGGCGGCGCTTCAGGTTCGTGACCGACTTGATCAAAGTCATCTCAATGAAATAGATCTCTTTTTTGCCATAGATCAGACCATCAAATTCATTGATCTCTATGGAGCGCGTACGATAGACGATCTGGCCTTTGTTATTAACATGAAGTGCATTGGAAAGATGCCCGGAGTTTTTTGCATGCGGACCTTTTAATATAAACTTTCCGATGTGAGGATTTTCTTTCGCATAAAGAAGGAGCATCTCATAAAGATAGTTTTCATAGACCGCACCTTCAAATGAGCGGTAAGAACTGAGGTATTCAGGAGATTCTTTATCAATGCCTTTTTTATCCAGCTTTAACAAGTGTTTAATACTGTAATCATAATAGAGTAGATTATCTCCGATCTGGTCCATCTCCAGATTGGCGATACTTTTAGGCAGTTTTAGAATTCTGTATTCCTTGAATAAGTTTTAGAGACACAAGTATATCGAAGATTAACGCAGTTGAGCAATGATTTGCTCCTCTTGTGGATCAGACTCCGGGTAAAACACGGATTTAAGTATGTAGACACCATCAACCTCTTCAAAAAAACTTTCATCCACATCATCCAGGTTGATACAAGCAGAGATGGCTTGAAGTCTCTTTTCTACATCTTTTGAAGCAGAAAAACTAAACACAAGTATCTGACCGACTTTCCACGCCTGTCCTGCCACGCCGGCATCAAGACTTTGAGCAATAAAAAGTTCTTCCAGACTCCCCTCTTCTACCATAGATATCAGAGCAATGAACTCTTCTCGCGTCGAAATCGGGCTTAACCATGTATAGAGATCCATTATTTACGTTTTCCTTTACCTGTTTTTCCTCGTGAGTGTTCCTGAGCTTCAGCTTCACGTTTGGGTATACCGCGTTTCGTTGTCTTCTTGCTCTTGACCGGACCTTTTTTCTTTTTATGTCCAAAGGCACCTTTAATCTGCTCTTTTTTTCCCTCGAAATGTCGTTTGACCTCATCTCGTTTTGTCGGTTCATACCCTCGGATCATACGTTTTGGTATCTCTTTTCGAAGGAGTTGTTCGATGTTCTTGAGCATTCCCTCATCATTGGGTGATACAAATGAAACAGCAAGCCCCTTGCGCCCTGCACGACCGGTACGCCCCACACGATGAATATATTCTGAGGAGTGTTTGGGCAGATCATAGTTGATGACATAAGGAAGGTTATCAATATCCAGACCGCGTGCCGCTATGTCTGTCGCTACAAGTACTCTGAACTTACCTTCTTTAAAAGCATTGAGTGCTTTTGTTCTCGCACCCTGTTTCTTGTCACCATGAATAGAACTCGCACTCAGACCCGCTTCGATCATATCTTCTTCTATCTTTTGGGCCAAAAGTTTGGTGCGGGCAAAGACAAGTACCTGTTGCCAATTCTGTGCCCCTATCATATAAGATAGAAGTTCTGACTTTTTCTCTTTGTCTACCGTATAGACGACCTGCTTGATCTCGTCTGCCGTTGTACCCATCCTGTCGACTGTGATATGTTCGGGATTTCGTAAAAGCTCTTCACTCAAGCGTTTAACGGCAGCTGGAAAGGTCGCTGAGAAAAGCATGGTCTGATGTTTGTGTGTCAATAAAGCAATAATGGCTTCCAAGTCACGGATAAACCCCATGTCCAAGATCGTATCGGCCTCGTCCAACACCAGGGTTTCTACCTTGTTCAAGTTGAGCTGCTTGAGCTTGTCCAGGTCGATCAAACGGCCTGGTGTTGCAATAATCACATCGATTCCCTGTTGAACTCTCTTTATCTGTGACTGAATCTTTCCACCACCATCTAGTACCATATGCTTAAGGCGTGTATGCGAAGCATATACATTAAAACTTTCACCGATCTGTCTGGCCAGCTCACGTGTAGGAACGACGATCAGGGCACGGGGATGTCTGAACTCCTCCTCATTGGGATTGAGTATCAGTTTTTGAATGATCGGCAGTAAAAAACTGGCTGTTTTTCCCGTTCCTGTTTTTGCAGAAGCCAATATATCGCGTCCCTTAAGTGCGAAAGGGATAGCAGCTTCCTGAATAGGGGTCGCTGCAGTATAACCCGCATCTTTGACACCGTCCAAGACAGCGTGACCGAGATCGAAGGTATCAAAAGGTACACTTTGCTTGTTTGACACAGGGCTTTGCTTACTCATCTTTATCCTTATGCTCGATCGCTTCTATGATCTCGGCATCATTGTCATAATCATGCTGCTCTTGTGCGAAAGCATTGATCAGTTTCTGCTCGTTCTCTTTACTCAAGTTGCCCTTTGCGACCGTATCAAGTATCTGGGAAGCGATCTTCATACGGGCTTCATTCTCTTTTTGATAAAAATACTTCTTCAGATTGTCATTGTAGGCACGCAATTCATCTTCACGTTTTCGTTTAAAGAAATAAAAGACAAAAAAGGTGATGACACTTAGCACTAAGGCCAAAAAAGCGAACAGGTACATCTGGAAATCAAGCGTGTTATTGCTCTCTTGAAGCGCTATCTTCTGCTTGATCAACTCAAGCTCTTTTTCACTGTTCGTGTCCAACTCTTTTGCTTTAATCTCGTTGTGAAGCTTTTGAAGCTCCAATGCTTTCTCTTTCTCAATGGTGGCTAAGGACTTTTGCATCTCCAAAGCAGCCAGTTCTTTCTCTTGCTGTACCTGAATTTTCTTCAGCTCCAGTTCTTGTTTTTTTTGTTGGAGTTCAGGGGAGTCCTCAAAGAGCTGACAGGCGTTAAAAAAGTTAATGATAAAAATCAACATCATAATTTTAAATATAAATTTCATAAATGTATTATAGCGAAGCATTCACCTATCATCATGCACAATTTCAACACATTAATTCAATACACTAGAATATAAAGGAGTAAGCATGAGACTATTTATATTTATACTTGTTTTAAGCAGTTCATTATTAGCAACAGAGTTTTCGACACGCTATGATGTGGATGTTGGTATGTTTGGTAAAGTAGGCTATGCCGATGTCGTGCTCAATGAAGATAGTAAGCATTACGAGATAAAGCTTGTCGCCAAAACAACGGGTACAGCTGCAAAGCTTACCTCTCAGCGCCGTGAAACATATATCAGTAAAGGGGATATCATTGCAGGAAAATACATACCCCAGACCTTTACCCGGATTAAGACGACAGCTCATGGCGAAAGGAAACAGACCTATCATTTTGATCATAAGAACCAGCAGATAAGGCTTGATCAAGATAAGACTAAACGTGTCAAAGAGAGTAACTTTGATGCCATCGCCTTTAAAATCGTCAAAGAAGAGAGAGTGGAACATTCCAATGAACAGTCGATTCTTCCCTATTATAATGAGAACGATGTTTTAAGCTCCTATCTCAATACCAAACAGAGTTGTAATGCACGCCATAAGGAGTACAGCCTACTTGCCGTAGGGGCACATAATGACAAAAAAGACATCACTTTATCCTTCCTGGACGGGTTAAAAAGAGAAAAAGTCGCTTCGAGCTTTTCCAAAAACACCGGTGATATCTATAACCTTCAGGTTAAACCCATAGGCAAAGAGGATGAGGCCATCGATGTTCTGATCGCTTTTGACAATGACGGACATATGAAAGAGGCTGTCCTAGGGGATGTATTCTGGATTGGAGAGATAAAAGCGACTCGCGTTTACCATAACGTAGCGAGTAAATAGGAGTTATATCTCGAAACTGATCTGCTGATAGAACCGATCAAGATCGGCAAGCTTTAAACTGAAAAGCTCTTGGACCTTTGAGCGTGTATCATGCCAGAACATCTCTAGGACGGGGTTAGATGTTTTCATATCCATCTTGCAGATACTGCCTTCAAGGACTTCGAGTATTTCCAAAACCGAGATCTCTTCAGGTTTCCGACTGAGAAAATATCCGCCATAAGCACCCCGTATACTTTTTACAAGTCCGGCTTTTCGCAGACTTGAAAGAAGCTGTTCCAGATAGTTATGAGGAATGTCACCGCTTGATGCGATCTCTTTGATCTGCATCGGTCGTTCGGTTGATGCATGAGAGAGTTCATACATCGCAGCTAATCCATACAGGCCCTTTGTAGATATACCTGCCATTACGCCACCAGTTTTTTATAGATGAAATAGATCTTGCATCCTACGCAGTAGTTGAAGAAGAGCTCCATCAGACTGCAGGCGACAAAAACCACCGTCACTATTTTCGCCAGTTCAAAGAGCCCAAAGCTATGCAAGGCGATCACCGTCCATGAAAACCCTAATGCAAAATAGGCTGCCAGGCGTTTGGCACCGGCATCCGTATTAATAGTCTTGGCACGGATCAGTGCCTTGATCAGACGGCTTGTCTGATTGATCGGACTTAAGCCTTTATTCACAAAAAGACGGATGATAAGGTCAATGCCCAAGATATAGATAAAAACTATCTCTGTCGTGAAAAGATAGACCAAAAGCATCAGACTGATGCTTAATGCATTGATGCGTATGACGGTTCCGTCAATCTGACGAAACGTAATGGGACATGCGGGTGCCATGTGCTAGCCTTCTTAAATAATATCTTGGGATTCTAACATAAAAACTTTTTATAGTCAAGTAAACTAACCTATTTAATCCTTATTAAAAAAGTAAGGATTAATGGTTATCTATATGTTTCTTGATTAGAACAAATGTATTCTCAATAGCAAAACATTGATTGATATCGCAGGCAAGATAGTGTGATAGACTCTCATCTGCCCTGGTCAAGACAAAGGGATATCGAAGGCTTTTACGATCTTCTTTCAGCTGAAGCAATCTTTCTCTCTTGGCTTTGAGTACGACAAAACCTCTTCTCTCCCGCAGAACAAGTTGTATGGCACTAGGATATGATGAGGGTTCTTTGCTGATAAACGGACTCTTGGCTTGCAGAGTCTGTTTCACAACCATCAGGTATTTTCTTTCACCCTTTATGGATGCCATTTTCAGTAGGTTCATCAACATGATGTTCATAGGTGCGCTGTAGTATTTATCCAACATGCCGGCATGGATTCTCCTGCCGCTCTCGTTCAAGTACCACTGTTTTACATCATAAAACTTCACTAATGCCTCATCACTGAGTTGCTGTGCAAGATAAAGATACTCCTGTCTATAATGGCTCTCATAACCTTCCAGAAGGGCAGCTATCAAATAAGCATAGTCCTCCAAAAGGGCCTTTTGCTTCGGAAGTGTGCCGATAAGACCTTGATGATACAAGACACCTTTACGATACATCATCTCCAACAGAGACTGCATTCGCTCATCTGCCAACACTTCATATTGTTTATCAATGCGTGCTGCTCTATAGAGTGCTTGTATCATCATCGCGTTCCAGGCTGTGTTTATCTTCCTGTCTACAAAGGGGTACGACCTTGATTCACGGATCTTTTGGAGCTTTCTCTTTATCTTTGTAAAAAGATATGAATATTCACCATCATAGAAATTAATATGGGTCTTCCCTTTAAAATTACCTGCCTGATTGAGCTCCATGGCCCGGACAAGTTTTTCTCTCTCTTCGCCGGAAAGTCTGTCCATCGCATTGGCCAACTCTTCATAACTATAGGTAAAATATGCCCCCTCTTTGTGCTCGCTGTCTGCATCCGAAGCGGAATAGTACACCCCCGCTTTCGCAAACCGCTTTTCAATCATGGATATGCTCTCATCCACCACGTTTTTGTACAGTCTCTCCTGCGTCATCTCGTAAGCTTTGACATACAAAGGGATGAGCTCTGCATTGGTATAAAGCATCTTTTCAAAATGGGGTATCTCCCAGGCTGCATCCACACTGTAACGGAAAAAACCGCCTTCGACTTGGTCGTACAAGCCGTGCACAGCCATAGCTTTTAAAACATCCAGGGCCATAACTTTAGCCTCTTCGTTCCCAAGAGCATAAAGGTCAAAAAGGAGTCTTATCTTTGCAGGTTCAGGGAACTTCGGTTGTGTCGAAAAGCCGTAATACAGTTCATCATACTGTTCCTGCAAACCATTAAAGGCTTCTTTGACAATAACAAGTTCAAGTTCAACAGGCTTTAGGTGTTCATCTTTTTTATCCGTTAGCCTCTCTTCCAGGTCCAGGGCCTTCTTCTCTATCTTGTGACTCTCCTTTTGATAGGCCTCGGCCAACCCGGGTAAAAGCGTGTCTAGCCCTTCCCATTCTCCCTGGCGTTGCTTGGGGATATACGTCGCGAAGAAAAAAGCTTTTGCATCTGGCGTCAAAACGACATTTAAAGGCCAACCGCCGGAGCGCTTTTTTACCAATCGATAAAGTTCTTGATAATACTGGTCCAGGTGCGGAAGTTCTTCTCTGTCCACTTTGATAGCAATGTAGTCTTTTTTAAGTAATGCTGCAATAGAAGCATCCTCGAAACTCTCCTTTGCCATGACATGGCACCAGTGACAGGTCGAGTAGCCAATCGATAAAAAAATAAGCTTCTTTTGAGCTCTTGCCTTGGCCAAGACCTCTTCGTTCCATGGATGCCAATCCACAGGATTATGAAGATGTTGTTGAAGATAAGGAGAGTCTTCCCCGACAAGATGATTGGTATATGAAAATGAACAACTCACCCAGAGAGAAAGAAGAAAAAATATCTTGATGCAACCAGACATAAGACTCCTTTTACTGTTCAATCAACAATATTATAAGGCTAAAAAGTCAATACTCTTTTGTGCCTCAACGATATCAAGTTCTATCTGCGCTTTCAGATCAAAAAACGAATCAAACTTTCTGTTTTCGCGGATATAATGGATCAGGGAGAGTTCTGCTTTACGGTTTTGAGCCACCTCTTCATTGAGGATATGTGTCTCGATAGCAAAGGAGCCATCGGTGATATGGCGCTGTCCTATAAAACTGATGGAAGGATATAGCTTGCCATCATCAAGCCGTGTCAATGTCGCGTATACACCCTCTTTGGGGATTCGATAGCCTTGGACAGAGATATTGATCGTCGGTACCAGCTTCTCCTTACCTATCCCCTGTCCCGGGACCACTTTTCCTTTTAACTGGTAATAGTATCCCAAAAACAGGTTTGCCTGTTCAAGCTTTCCCTTCTCCAAAAGATGACGTATGCGATGTGAATGAACTGCTTCACCTTCGACCTTGACCTCATCAACAATGATCACCTCACCATCGAAAAACTCATTAAGGTCTTCACTGCTACATGATCGTTTGTGTCCAAAATGGAAGTCATACCCCACGACGATCTTCTCCAAGTCAGGGAAGTCCCTTTTAAGTTTCTGCACAAACTCTTTTCCGCTAAGTCCTTTGACTTCATCAAGCTCAAGATAGAATACGGGGTAATGCGTATGTTCTTGACGGTGACTCCCAGGTGTAAGGTCTGCATATCCTGTTTCGATAGCCAGGACAGCTCCTTTTTCACCAAGCTCTTGAAAAAGATACTGATGGGCAATATGCATCCCGTCGAAGCCGCCTAAGGCAATCGCATCGATTCTTTCATGCATGCCCATTTCCACACCTCCACTTAGCACTTTCAAGACTTCTCATAGCAGTAGCAATACTCAATATTTCCCTCTTTTCCCGTAATCGATGATGCTTCCATTGCCAGCTTCTTCCATCCCATCAATGTACAGGTATCTTCAAATTTCATCATGGCAGCTGCAATCGCCTTCTTATCAGTGACCACACCGTTTTTATCACGTTTGACCTGTTTCCCGACTTCAAACTGCGGTTTAAATAATAATATCATATATTTTGAACCCAGTGTATCAATCGCTTCCAATATGTGGTGCAACGAGATAAAAGAGACGTCACAGGTGATCAGTTCAAAAGGCCTGTCACTTTTAAAATCACGGATATCCGTGTTCTCAATACTGGAGACACGAGGGTCACTAAGCAGCTTCTCATGCAATTGAGATGAGCCGACATCGACTGAAGTGACGGAGTTCACCCCGTTTATCAACAAGACCTCTGTGAAACCGCCGGTAGATGAACCGATGTCCAGGGCATCCATCCCTTTCACTTCAAAAGGCAGTAGCGGAAGAAAGTTTTTTAGTTTATAAGCAGCTCTAGAGACATAGACATGCTCATCATCCAGTTCAATCTCTTCACCTGAGACCTTGAACGATGGCTTTGTTATGACTTTTTTGTCGACTTTGACCTTGGAGTCCTTGATCAGCTGTTGGGCTTTATTACGGCTGTCTACAAGATTATGTTCGACTAAGTATTGATCGAGTCTTATCATATGATATTACTTTTTAGCCGAATTATACTCTATCTTAATCCTCTTCTACAAAATCGATAGAAATAGAATTGACACAATGACGTGTGTTTTTGCTGGTCATGCCTTCGCCTTCAAACACATGCCCCAGGTGCCCTCCACAGTTTGCACAGACGATCTCTACCCGATATCCGTCCGCATCCGGGACACGTTTCACTGCACCGACGATCTCATCATCAAAACTCGGCCATCCTGAACCTGATTCAAACTTGTCCTCTGAGTTGAACAGAGCCGCATTACATTGGCGACAGGTGTAGACACCTTTGCCCTCATGTTTGTAAAACTTTCCAGAAAACGGAGGTTCTGTCCCCTTATCCAAAATCACATATTTCTCTTCCGGAGTCAATTCATTATATGCCATACCATACCTTTTTTAGCAAAAGTGTAGCACGATTAAAACATTAATCCCTGAAAAAAAAACATCAGGTTCAATGCAAAGCAAAACTTAACCTTGGATCATCCCTCGCATATCGTCTTCCGTGATCGTTTCTACCCCAAGACTGACTGCTTTATCATATTTACTACCCGTATCTTCACCATATATCAGGTAGTCTGTCTTTTTGGACACCGAACCGGAGACCTTAGCCCCCAGCCCTTCAAGCATCGTCTTGATATTTCCCCTTGACTCACTCATACTCCCGGTAAGAACGACTGTCTTTCCTTTAAACGGGTTCTCTTCGGCTTCAGCTTTCTCTTCAGGCTCTTGCGGCTGCAGGACCTCTTGAAGCCGTCCGATATACTCGCCATTGACACGAACAAACTCCAGGACAGACTCCGCCATCTCTTCACCTACACCGTCGATGGCAAGAAGTGCATCTTTTGACGCATTCACAAAACCAAGCCCAAAGTTCTCACACAGGGCTTTTGAAGCCACCTCTCCGATGTGTTCGATTCCCAGTGCATTGATAAAGCGCCAACACTCTTTGCCTTTTGAGTTCTCTATCGCATCTATGAGGTTTTGAGACTTCTTCTGCTTGAAACCTTCCAATGCGAGGAGCTGTTCTATACTCAAGCTGTACAGATCGATTACACTGTTAATAAGTCCCTCTTGAAACAGAGTCTCGACTATCTTGTCGCCTAAGCCGTCAATGTTCAGACAAGGCTTTGAGGCAAAGTAGATAATGGAGTTGACGACACGCGAACTGCATTCGAGGTTTTGACATTTGGTCAAGGCACCCTCATCCAAAAGCTCACTGGAACAGACAGGGCACTGTGTAGGACGAAGATACGGCACACTTTTCGGGTCTCTCTCCTGAGTGATCACTTTGATGATCTTTGGAATGACATCACCGCTGCGCAGGATGATGACCTTGTCACCGATACGGATATCCTTTCTGTCAATCTCATCAAAGTTATGCAAGCTTGCACGTTCGACGACGACCCCCTCGATCGGTGTAGGTTCTACGACGGCTACCGGTGTCACCGCACCGCTGCGTCCCACTTGAAGAAGAATGTCTTTGACCGTCGTAATCTTCTCGACGGCAGGAAACTTATATGCCGCCGACCAGCGAGGGTTCTTCACCGTATAGCCCATCTCTTCTTGCGCTTCGACCTGATTGACCTTGATGACCATACCGTCAAGCATCATATCAAAACCGTCTCGACCCGCTTTCATCTGCTCATAGATCTCTTCTATCTCATCAAACCCCTGTGCCAGAGAACGTAACGGCGGTTTTCGAAACCCCAGTTCATACACAAACTCCATCCGTTCACTCAAAAGCGGAAGTTCGAGTTCGTTTTCACCTATCCCGTAAGGAAGAAAGACCAGGTTTCGAGACGAAGTAATACGCGAGTCTAACTGCCTGAGACTTCCTGCTGCGGCATTTCTAGGGTTGGCAAAGATACTCTCGCCTGCTTCGGCACGTTCATGGTTGATTTTTTCAAACTCGTCTTTAAAGATGACAACCTCGCCGCGTATCTCAAGACGCTCTTTATATCCTATGGCCAAAGGAATTGAACGTATCGTCTTTGCATTTTGGGTAATATCCTCACCGACAACCCCGTCACCGCGCGTAATCGCCTGCTTCAATTCTCCGTTCTCATAAATCAGGTTGAGACTGGCGCCGTCAAATTTGGGCTCACAGTAAAATGAGATGTTTTCACTCAGTTTGGCAACTTTATCAAGCCACTTCTGAAGATCATTCGCATTAAAAAGATCTTCCAAGGACCACATCTTACTCAGATGTTCAGCCTTGCTAAACCCTTCTGAAATGACATCTCCTACACGCTGCGTCGGGGAATCATTTTTGATAAGAGCCGGGTTTTTCTCTTCGAACTCGAGCACAAGATGATAGAGTTTATCGTACTCTTCATCTGTAGTGATGGGATCATCCAGTACATAATAGTAGTAGGCATACTTGTTTAAGACTTCAATATTTTTTAGATACTCTTCGTGTGTCATTGTTTTCCGATTAAATGGGGATTACTTAGTGCATTAAAAACTGATTTTATCAATGATATCAGGCTGACCTTCAGCTTCAGTCGACTTATATTTTGTATACATCAGTTCATTCATATACTCGTTATACTGATCAATTTGGACTTTTTGATATTCGATCACTGTAATATCATTGAAAGTATATACTACACTCTCTTGTGTCCCTTTTATAACCAGCGTGTTTTTAAACACAAAAAATATCTTTCGTCCGTTTTTTGTACGCAGGGATATCTTCAGCTTCTTGTTGTCGGCATCAAAGTTATCAAGTTGTTCGATGAAGTCATTGTCAAAATGGACAATATTGTCAATCGATATCTTTTCATTTAAAAACTTCCAAAGATACTCTTCATTCTCTACCAGGTTTTTCAAGTCTTTTTCATCAAAAAGGTTTTGAAATGCCTTATTCATAAAGGTGATATTCCCATCCGTATAGATGATCGTCGGGTTAGGCGAAATATTTGTGATCTCGGCCAGGGTACTTTGGCTGGCTTTATTCACTTTTGCAGCGATCTCTTTTTGACGATATTCATCTGCGAGACGCTTGTCGATAATCCCTTTGACCGCAGTATAAAGCGTATCGATCAGTTCAGGCATCTTGATAGGTTTGAGGATGTAGTGGGTTATTCCTATAGAGATCGCTTCGATAAAGTAGTTTGAATTCGAATAGGCAGACACAACGACAATAGGGACATCTTTATTGACATGACGTATGGCACGGCTCATCTCGATCCCGTTCATACGGGGCATCTCGATATCCGTGATCACAAGGTCATAAGACTTCTCCTTAAAGGCATCAAGTCCTTCCTCTCCATCACATGCCATATCAAAGTCTGTAAAAATACGTTCTATGATCCGGCTTGTCTCCAGACGAAGAGTGTCATCATCTTCAATGTAGAGAACTTTCAGCCCCTTGGCCAATTCAATAAGGTCATGAAGACGTTCTATACTCAAAACTTATTCCTCTGACTTGCTTTTATCCATTATATCACAAAATATCCGCGTAAACATTTCAAAGAAATAATTTTTTCTTATAACTGAACAAGTTTGGCACCAAAGCCTCCCATGTTTTGAGGGGCATCTGAAAAGCTTTTGACCGAAGGATGTACTTTCAGGAACTCCTTGACGGCATAAGAGAGCTTTCCAGTTCCGATCCCATGATAGATCAAGACTTCATCCCATCCCGCTATCAACGCATCTGATAAGAAGACATCCATCTTCTCAATGGCTTCTTCGGCACGCAGACCATGAAGGTCAAGCTTTAGACCGGAACGCTTCTCTTTTTGAACAGTGACCTGGCTCTTTTTCTTGGCAACTATCTCTTTGATCGGCTTGAGTTCAGTCAATTTAACGCGCAAACGCATCCCATCCGCCTCGATCAATGCCTCTTTCGATTTCAGGGAGATGATCGTACCCTGTGTGCGACGGTACTGTACATTATCTCCTACTTTAAAGCGATACTCTGTTTTGACCTTTTGATGGGGTTTAACTTTTGGAAGCTCTTTGTTCGCACGGTTCAATGCACGATGCAGTTCTTTCTCATCCTTGGACTTGACCGCTTCTTTTGCTTCAGTAATCGCTTTTTGGTAACTCGTCTCCAGGGCATCTTTCTCTTCTTTTAATTCCCTGTATATACTCTCTTTCAGAGCTTTGAGCTCTTTTTTCTCCTCATACAAGGCCTCAAGTTCCTGATCAAGCTTCTCATGCTTTGCCTGAAGCTCGCGTTCAAGTTCACTAGAACGTTCGATCAGTGCATTGAGCTTTTCATGGTTTTCCCCATACACGACTTTGGCTTCTTGCACTAGCTTGTTAGGCACCCCATAGCGAGACGCTGTCTCAAAGGCATAGGACTTTCCGATAATGCCCTGTAAAAACTCATAGGTAGGTCTTCGGTTTGCCTCATCGTAGACAGCAGCGATCAATGAGACATTTCTGTTTTCCGCCATCAGTGAGGCCAAACGTTTATGGTGTGTCGTGATGACGATCTTCATGCCACGCTGCATGAGGTTTTCAAGCATCACTTTGAACAGGGCTGCTGCCTCATCAGAGTCTGTTCCCAGTTCGATCTCATCCACACCGACAAGCATCGCCTCCTCACTGAAGAGCTTGCCAAACGATATCATCCTTCCTGCAAAAGTAGAGATATCGTTTTTCACGTTCTGAGGATCATCTATAATCGCCTGTACCGACTTGAACGAGCCTATGACAGAACCCTTCAGGTTGATCGGCATCGGAACAAGGTATTTTGCAAGATATGCTGCAGAGAGAATAGCCTTAAGCAGCATCGTCTTACCCCCTGCATTGACACCGGTTATCATTAGTACTGGACTACTGAAATCCACACTGATGGATTTGGCATTGGCGATGGCAGGATGTTTAAACTCCTTTAAGATGATCTTATCCGACTTCTCAGACTTGATCAGCTGCAAGCCTTTCGCCCGTGCAAAAAATATGCGGGCCTGATAGTGATCGAAGGTGTCAAAGTTCTTGTTGATGAAGTTCAAGAACCCATACATCTTATGCATCAGTGAAGAGAAGCTCTTGGCATACTCATACAACTTCGCCTCTTTTTCCTGCTGGACGGAACGCACCTGTGATTTGAGGTTTGAGATCGACTCCGGAGAGACATAGAAGAACCCTGCAGAACTTCTTCCGACGATGTTTCCTTTGAGATGATGGTTAAAGCCCGGACGAAGAAGCAGACACTCCTCCTCATTGAAAAAGTGCACCTGCCTGTCCACAAGGTAGGATTCAAGTTTCTGCGTGAAGAGAATACGTTTCATACTTGAAGAGAGCTGTTCTCTCAAGTGCTTAAGACGAAGGTTCATACTGCTTAGTTCTTCATCAAGATCTTCATTGAAATTTCCTTTTTCATCAAAGGCCAGATCGATCTCCTGAAACTCGGGATGAACTTCTATCGCATGTATCCAAGTCCCCAATGCACCTTCAAAGTCAAACTTCTGAAGATACCTGAAATAACGTACTATCTTGACAAACTCAAAGATATCCTCAAGGTTCAGCTGTCCCTGTTTTTTCAGGTAGGCCAAGGCACTGTTAAGCGGTTTGACCTTTTGGGGCGATTTGAACTCATACTTGTCAAGTTCCGAGATAAGTGTAAAGTGGCGGTTTTGGTCACCTTCGATATAGAGAGGTTTCTGACGGCTGAAAAAGTCCGAAAACTCGGAAAGGAAAGGATCCAGATCGAGTTGAGAAGTGATATTACTGTTTACTGACATTGATCAAGACTGATGATACGTCCAAACATTTCACTCTCTTTTTTCCCGAGGAAGGTCTGTGTTCCTGAGCTGTATGAGAATTCAGAATTATTCACATCGATATTATTACACTGGATAGTCTTTCCATGGGTAAAGTCCAACAAGACATTCTCAAGATGGACCCTTCTTGTTTCACTGCTCTGATTAAACAGGTAGGCACCCAATATGACAAAGGCGAGTGCGCCTGCGACAACTAGCTTTTGTGAAAGGGATATTTCAGTAAAGAAGTGCAAGACGACAAAAAGCAGGACAAGAAGAAAAATACCAAAGAGGTATAGCATCAGGCAGTCCCTCTTAGTTGATAGGTGATATCCCCTGCACCAAAGCCTACAATAAGACCATTATCCAGCGACTTTAAGACTTTCTCGTCTTTCATGACATCGAGGTCGTTATTCGAACGCTTGACCCCATCGGCCATCATCGGAGAGTAACGTTCAAAGTCTTTCTCAAAATTTATCTCGCGCACCTTCTCGCCCGCTGCCCATACCGGAAGAATGATCAGCTCAGATGCTCCTTCAAAACAGTTGATAAACGCGTCCAGGTTGTCTATGGTACGACTGTATTTATGCGGCTGCCAGATCGCTGTTATCTTGTCGATACCCATAAGGTCCGCATAGGCTTTTACCGACTCAAGCGTTGCTTTGATCTCTGTCGGATGATGACCATAATCATCAATAAGGATAGAATCATGTTTGTTGATGATGTCAAAACGTTTTTTGATACCTTTGAAGTTCAAAAGCCTGCTACGTACAGACTCCACATCCTCACTGTCAACTGCTGCCAAGATAGCCAAAGCAGCATCAATAGCGATATGCTCACCAAATCCCCAGACTTCAAAAACACCCATATCCTTCAGTTCAAAACGTGTATGGGGCTCATCATTGATCAGTACATATTCAAGGTTTTTGATATCCTTACTCGGATAGAGACGTATCGCTTCGCACTCCAAAGTGGAGAGAAAAGGGTCTTCTGCATTGATCACACGCAAGGCAGCCGAATCTATAAAGCTTCGGTATGCGTCATAGAAGCGATCAAAGTTATAATCATAATACTCCATATGTTCAGGCTCTGCATTCGGGACAATAGCACAGTACGGGTTAGAGTTCAAGAAACTACCGTCACTCTCATCCGCTTCAAATAACAAAACATCACTTTCACTGTAGCGCACGTTGTCACCGAACTCTTTTGACTCTGCACCGATGATAGCAGAGCCTTCCAAGACAGAAGAGAGAATCGCTGTTGTCGTACTCTTACCGTGTGCACCACAAACAGCATAGACCTTCTTGTCCTCAAGAATCATAGGCAATGCCTCGCGACGGGCAAGGACCTGGATGTTCTTCTCTAAAGCTGCTACGATCTCGACATTATCAGGACGGATGATAGCAGAATGTATGACCAGCTCTTGATCTGTGATGGCAGAAGCATCATGTGGGACAGTCAACTTGACCCCCATCTTCTCGAGTTTTTCTGTGATCACAGTTCTGGAGATATCTGATCCGCTGACCTCATGACCTTGCGCCAACATAAACTTTGCCAGTCCGGAGATACCGATACCGCCGATTCCTATAAAGTGTATTTTCACTTTTTATCCTTTAGCGAAGGGCCACCTGCATTAGAGTGCGCCTTGACTTCTTTTTCCACTTCTTCATCTTCTAGCAATTCCTGTGCCTTCTTCTTGAACACTTTGATATAAAAATCGTCCAATTTATCATTTATTTCACAATACTTATCCATAAAGGTATCGATATCTATCTCTAAAGAGGCTGCTTTCGCGTGTATTTTCATAGCATCGAGAAATGCGTCTTCTTCTGCTATACCGACGAGAACCTCGAAAAGGGCCTTAGCATCATTAAAACGCTTCGAGCTGTAATGTGATATTGCATATTCATATAATGCACGCAGTGTGTAGTACTCCTGCTCATCTTGCAGCGACAGTTTAGCCTTTGTTTCTAACGCATTGGTTAACAGCTCGAGTGCAAGCTCAAGGATATTGCCGTAAAGTCCCTGTTCAAGATCGTCATTTAGTTCTTTATGGTGTGTCTCCACAATCTCATAAAGGGCTTTGATATCGCCATGGTGTACGGCCTCGATCGAGCGTTCTCTGATTTGTACTAGGAGTTCAGACATGCTTTGATTGCCTCCATGGATCGTCGCGTCTTCTCTTCACTGTGTACAAGGGCGATACGGATGTAACCTTTACCCGGATTCACACCCTGGGCATCTTCTCTGGCTAAAAAGGAACCCGGAAGCACCTTGACATTATGCTCTTCATAAAGTCTTCGTGTGAAAGCAATCTCATCACCGACTTTTAACCAGATATAAAAGCTCGCCTTGGGAATACCCGTACCCAGAATTTCTTGTGCGATCTCAAAGTTCCTTTTATAAATAGCACGTGAATGTTCTACATGTGCTTCATCCAACCAGGCAGCAGCCGCAGCCGCTTGTAATGGCAGTGGTGAGGCACAACCCACATAGGTGCGATACTGCATATATTTCTTCAGTATCTGTGCATCTCCGGCGATAAAACCTGAACGCAGACCCGGTGCAGATGAACGTTTGGAGATCGAGTTGATGACAAGCGTGTTCTTGAAGTCTGTATTGCCTACATGCACTGCCGCTTCAAGTAAAGACGGTGGTGGTGTATCGATATATATCTCACTGTAACATTCGTCATTTAAAAGGACGAAGTCATATTTTAAAGCCAGCTTCACCCACTCTCCGAGCTCATCCAGGCTGAGGACAGAAGCGGTAGGGTTATTAGGGAAATTAAGAATGACCAGATCGGCTGCTTTAAGCTCTTCTTCGCTCATCGAAGGTTTAAAGTCATTAGCCTCCGTAAGGTTGACAAAGATCATCTTTGCTCGTGAAGCGATAGCAGCACCCTCATAAATCTGGTAGAAAGGGTTGGTAAAGGCCATTACCGGCTCTTCGATATCGAAGAGCAAGAACTGCGGAAAATTAAACAACACCTCGCGTGTTCCGAAACAGGGGATCAGTTCCTCTGATGAAAGCTCTAGGTTGAAACGTTTTTTATTAAAGCTTATCATGCTTTTAATCGTATCGTCCTCACCTGCCGTCTTTGGGTACTTCTTAAGCAGGCTGCTATTGTTCTTTAATGCCTCTTGGATAAACTCAGGTGTCTCAAACTGAGGTTCGCCAATCGTCAAAGCAATCAGCTCACTGTCAGCCTTGGGCTCTATGTCAGACAATAATGTATTTAGTTTTTCAAAAGGATAGGATTCAAATTGCATGCTGGGTATTTACATCTTTAATTTTTTTATTATTATACCTTTTTTTTATAAGATTCAAGCCTTCATCCCCTTAAAACAAGCTTCAGATTGATTATTATTCTCAACATGCAATAGCTTCCTTAGCAAGATAAATATATTATAAACTTTTTATTTCCCAGACAGAGATAGCATATGTATATGTTCGATTTCAAATCCCATATCATAGCGGGTACTAGGCATAGTTTATACCTAGTTAAAAATCTCTAAACCCTGTTGTATTTGTATAAATTGCACCACTGTCTGTTATATAAAGCTTTACGATCAAACTAATCAAGGATGTTTATGCCGACCATGTCCCTCTTCAATAAGACCCTTCTTTCAACATGTCTACTTCTCCTGCTCACTGCTTGCAGTAATGAGGAAAAAGTCGTAAAAGAGAAAAAAACTGTTCTCGATGAGAAAATCAATGCCGTCAATATGGCAAAAGAGAGTGTTGCAGCAGTAAATACAAAGACAGAGGCAGCAAGTCAAGTTCCTGCTGCTCAGCCACAGCCTGCTGTTGAGGCAGAACCTGTCGTTGAGCCACAACCTGCTGTTCAACCGAAAACACTCAATGCCTCAAGCCTTTACACTAATAAATGCGCCTCATGTCATGGGACCAATGCCGAAAAGTCAGCCCTCAATGCCTCTGCAAAGATCGCCCAATGGGATGCTAAGAAAATAGAAGATGCTTTACAAGGCTATAAAAACGGTACTTATGGCAGTAAAATGAAAGCGATCATGCAAGCCCAAAGCAAGCCTCTTAGTGACGAAGAGATCAAAGCCTTAAGTGACTATATCGCCCTATTCTAACTGCATGGAAAAGTGATGAGAAGAGATTTTGAACCCTTCTCTAAGATAGAACTTATGTGCATTGAAACGCTGAACACCTGAATCCAGGTGAAGCTGTTGGCACCCTTCTCTCTTTGCAATATCAACAAGGTATGAAAGCATTTTTTCACCATAGCCTTGTGACCTTTCTCCCTCTGCTGTGACAAGGTCGTCGATATAGAGATGTTTTCCCCAGGCAAGGTTTTGTGATATCCTGTAACCTGCGAGGCAGACATATTCACCCCCACTGATCAGACAGACCATCCTGTAGTCCGTCTCCATCTGCTCTTTTACTTGCATGACAAAGCTCTCTTTGTCATACTGTAGACGCAATGTATGCATCAATGAAAAACATGCTTTGATCTCTTCTTCAGTAGTGACGCCATAAAACCCGTCTTCTCTCTTATTGTCTGAAGACTTGAGGCCCATCTCATCGTTTTTCGAAGCTGTGATAGCGATTGTTGCGTAATAGACTGCTAATGAATTTGGGTCCTGGCACGCTTTAATATACTTATCTATGTCATCTTGTGAGCATAATCTTGTACCAATATACATCTTGGAGAGCACTTGTGTCGATGAGGCCATCAGCCTGGCCACATTTTCATTACCGCTGCACAGATGCAGGTAGGGGTTATTCTCTTCAATCGTCAAACCAAGTTCTTGAAGCTGCAGATGCGCTATGGAGCCATAATGTGGACTCAAACCCTTCTCTTCATACATCTTGCATATCGCACTATTGACACGTTTACATGCGGGCATATCTTCGGCATCAATCCACTTTGCCAAAGTGAAATCCGGCTCTTCAATTACCAGCCTTCCACCGGGTTTCAACAATGTAGTAAGTTTGGAAAGGATCGCTTTCGAGGTTTTATTATGGATCAAGACATAACGAAGATGGATAATATCAAACTGCTGCTCAATATCAAGTTCCAAGATATCCCCTTGCATAAGGGCTACATCTTGATCATGTAAGAAGGTCGTATCCAGATCAACACCAAGCAGGCTTCCGTCCGATCCTACCTGAGTCTTGATCCATAAAGCTATCGAGCCTGCACCGACACCGACTTCAAGACAGTCCATACCCTCTTTAAGACCCGCTTTAAGCAGGTGTTTCTGTGTCTTCTCATCGAAGGAGTCCTGGATAAGGCAGAGCCTTTCAAACTCTGTTTCTCTCTCTTGTGACGAGAATATATATTCAGACATTTATATGATAGGAAGTCCGAACTTTTGTGTGATCAGTTCCCCTTCATCATCAAAGAAAAGATAGTAGAGATAATCTTTTTTGATTTTCAAGCCGGCTAAATAACGAAGTGCCAGATTTGCCTGCAATGAAGCGATATGCATGACAATAGGTGCCGCAATACCTGCTGGAGCCTTGTCAGAGACTTTAAACACATCAAAAGATGACTTTTCAAAGAAACAGACCTGACCGTTGAAAGCTTCAACTGAACCATACAACCATGGAGTATTGACCTGTTTCGCATAGGCATTGATCTTTGCCCGTGTTGGAAGGTTGTCCGTTGCATCAATGATGAGATCTACCTCGATGTTCTTCAATGCAAAGGCATCAAAGTCGCAATCATGGGCAATAGCTTTGACAAACGGGCATCTTGCTTCTACCACTTCAGCAACAACTTCACATTTTTTCTTATCCTCATCGCCTGTTTTAAAAGCGATCTGACGGTGAATATTATGCACAGACACCTCGTCAAAATCGACAAGATGGATTTCACCGATTCCCGAAGCGCCAAGAGCGAAGGCCAAAGAAGAGCCCAAACCTCCACATCCGATGATGACAATCTTTTTTGATTGAAGGCTCTTTTGAGTCACTTCTCCCCATAACTGAACCTGACGGTGAAAATACTTCATCATAATCTATTCCCTTTTTTATGAAAATCTATAATATTCAAATTGCTATTAATCCTAACTTACTTCAGCTTTGCCCTTTGGCAAAGTGATCGTAAAAAATGCACCGTTCACACTATTCGTTACCTTCATCCTGCCGAAGAAACTTTTTTCTACGATCTCTTTACACATATAAAGTCCAATTCCGGAACCACCCTGTGCAGTTTTAGTAGAGAAGTAAGGCTCGAACACACTCCCAAGCTTGTCCTCGTCAATACCTTTGGCATTATCCTCTACCGTGATTTTAATCATCTCGTCTTTTTCATTGATCGTAAATATCAACCAGGGAGCATCAATCTTTCTCTCCACAACAACATCCTGGGCATTCTTGATCAAATTCATAAATACCTGCATCATCTCATGGCGCATACCGAAAACAGGGTGTTCACTATCGCTTATAAGACTGGCTCTTATCTTGGCAAACTTCAGGCTTCCCTCGTTCAGGTTCAATGCACTCTCTATCACCTCTTCGATGTTGAATGTCTCTTTCTCCTTGTTCGGCTTGGAAAAGTTTCTAAAGTCTTCAATCGTCTGGGACATATACTGCAGTTGTTCGTTCATCTTGTTGTGGATATTTTCATAGTCTGATTGTGTAACTGTTTTTAACTGTACCTTGAAATAAAGGTCCTGGTTCAACAGCGACAAGTTATGCAGGGGCTGACGCCATTGGTGTGCGATCTGCTCGATCATCTCCCCCATCGCAGCCAGACGGGATTTCTCGATCATCACCTGGTCGTGTTGTCGCATCTGGAAAAGACTTTCGTTCACTTTCTCTTGCAAAAGTCTGTTCAGATCGCTCAATTTGTCGACATATTCTGTCTCTGATTGTTTCAAGGAGTCTGCCAGTGCCCAGGAGAGGAAGATCATTTGAAAGGCTGAACCGACTTGTTGAGCATACAACAAGAACTCATACCCTTCAATGAGAGCAAACTTATTCAAAGCGAACAGTGCACTTCCTAATAAGAACAACCCCCATCCAACAATATAAAAGCGTGCCGGATAGTAGTTCTTTCTGTAGACCAGAACACCTGTCGTCAGTAAAAGTGGCGGTAAGAAGACAGCAGTCGCAGCAATCAGTACAATGACGTCTTTGTACGGTCTGAACACTGCCGCTATCGTGACAACTAAGATCAGGGCACTCAAACCTAAAAGAGTCTTATCTATCTTGGGTGTCAAATATTTTGTTTGAAGGAACTCCCTCGTAAACATAATGATAGAAAGAGTCATCATCCCCATCACCGTACCGTTCCCATGCGAGATCATCCATTCACATCTGCTCCAAAGCAGTTCGATACCCAGGCCATCCAATGAGAGCTGCCAGATTGTGAACGAGACAATAAACACAAGGTACAGGAAGTATGACCTGCTGCGTGTATAGACAAAACTGATCAGATTATAGAAAAAGATCAGTACAAATATCCCGTAATAGATACCTGATAATACCAGAGAGTGATGATAGTCTGTAAAAAGGTTCTCCGTAGTTTCGATGGAAGCGGGAACCTGCATCGCACTCTGTGTCTCTACACGCAGATACAGGGTCTGTCTTTCCAGAGGATCAATTCGGAAGATAAAATGACGGTCATGAAGTTCGCGCTCACTGAACGGTCTGGCCTTCCCGCTCTTTTTCAAGACGATCAGATCGCCTCTTTCATCACAGATATAGAGATCGATTTTGTCTAAGAGCGGATAGGAGACATTGAGCCACCATTTGTAATCATGTGCTGTTTCATTGGCAGACAAGGCTATCTTGAACCAATAAACTGAATCGGTAAAACCGAAACTTGCCACTTTCTCTTCAGGGTCCAAAAAGTGTTTGGACTGTATCTCCTGAAGTGTCAGGTTTCCCTCTGCGTCTTCAAAAAAAGGCATTCTCAAAAGTTCTATATTCTGATGCTTGCTGTCTAAAACCACATCCGAAAATGCGATTGTGTTACACAAGAACAGAACAAATAGAACTTTTATTAGCGTGTTCATAGTCTTTTCTGAAGTGCTTCTTTAAAGCCCCAGCTTTTTCGGGCGGCTTTAACCATTTTCTTATCAAGATCGATCATCAGGAGTTCTTCTTGGTTACCGAGATGATTCTCTATCTCACCATCAGGGTTCACGACCAAAGAGTCCCCGTAGAAGTTCCAGCTCAGCTCGCCTTCCACATACTCGCCTATACGGTTCGCCCGGATGACATAACATGAGTTGATAAAGGCTCTCATCTTGATCAGTTCACGCCATCGTTCATGAGACTCAAAGGTGGAAACGCTCGGGAGAAGAACCGCATCCACATTTTTAGCCATGACATCTTGCCAAAAATGGTCAAAATGAAGTTCAAATCCTGCCATCACGGCAAACTTGAACCCTTCGATACTAAAAGTCATAGGTGCTTTCAGTTCAGCGATATCGTTGGCAAAGAACTTCTCCTCATTCCAGTGCTTATAGTTGATGAGTATCTGCTGGTAATAATATGAGACAGACGTCGGAGAGAACTTCACGATAGTCTTATAGGCCTGTTTTTTCTTCACGATAATCAATGGAGCGATAATGGTGATATCATACTCTTTTGCCATCGCTTTGAGCATCTTGACATGATGATCGCTCTGCTCTTTAATCATCCCTATCGGTGTGTTTTCCAACTCTTTAAAAAAGCGGTTAAGAAGATATTCTCCCAATACAACGACTTTGCACTCTTTACTTTTGGCAATTCGAAGATAGTAGTCAAACTTTGCAGTAGAGAGGCCGACTGAGGGAATCTGTAGGATAGCTGCTCTCATCAATCCCACCTACTCTTTGCCCTGGATTTTTTCAAACTCGATTGTCGCTTCTTCCAGGATTTTCTGTGCATCCTGAAGGGTCTTCATACCCTCTTTATATGATTTCACACTTTGATCAAGTGTTAATTCGGGGTCCATCAACTTCTCTAAGATGCTCTTCGCATTCTCGATCTTTTTTTCAAAGTCGACCAGACTTGTCTTCTCTTCAGCCATCAAGGGCCTCCTTAATATATCCTTCAAACTTCTCTATCTCAACTAAAAAGGCATCATGTCCGTAATCACTTTCGACATTAAGGTATGCAGACTGTTCTTTAGGATGAATCTTTTGCATGATATCATAGATTTCTTTTGATTCCTTTGGTTGGAACAACATATCACTTTCAAAACTGATCAGGTGAAGTGTTGATTTTATATTTTCCAAAGCCTCTTCAAGAGAGTCATATCCTCGGCTTAGATCAAAGATATTGATCGCCTTGGTGATATAGAGGTATGACAGAGGATCAAACCATTTCGTGAAGTTATAGCCATTATACTCTAGATAGGATTCTACCTGAAACTTTCCAAAGAGTTCATACAGACCGTCCGTCCGCTTATACTCACGTCCAAACTTCTTATCCATCGAATCAGGGGAAAGAAAACTGATATGTCCTGCCATTCTTCCTACCGCGAGACCGACGAGGCCATTGGCCACGATATCTTCAGGCTCATAATACCCTTTTTTAAATCCCGGGTCTTCCAAAATCGCTTCCTGGGCGACCTTGTTAAAGGCTATCGCCCATGGACGTGTCATATGCGTAGAGGCCAATACAAAAATCTTCTTCGCCAGGTTGGGAAAATCGACTGCAGCCTGTAATGCCTGCATTCCTCCCATAGAACCGCCGATGATGGCTTCAAGCCTGTATATCCCCAGACTGTCCAATAAAATACGCTGCGCTTTGACCATATCCCTGATAGTGACTACGGGGAACTTATAACGGTAAGGGGCATGCGTGACATAATCATCTGAGATAGGGCCTGTTGAACCGAAACAACTTCCGATGACATTGGAACAGATGACAAAATACTTATCGGTATCCACGGCCTTTCCCGGACCGATCAATCCATTCCACCAGCCAGGCTTGTTTTCATTTTCATACAGCCCGGCAGCATGATGAGATCCCGTAAGTGCATGCGTTATCAATATCGCATTGCTCTTATCCTCATTGAGCTCACCATAAGTCTCATAAGTAATATCATAAGGTTCCAAGATACGTCCGCTCTCCAGGTAGAGAGGGTTCGTAAAATGGGCTGTGTGTGTCTCTATTTTCAATTATGCTCTTTCCAGTGCCTGCTTGATATCCGCTATTAAGTCTTCTTTGTCTTCCAGACCGGCACTGATACGAATAAGCCCGGCCGGAACACCGCACTTATCCAGCTCTTCTGCTGAGAGCTGCTGGTGTGTTGTTGATGCCGGGTGTGTAATAATCGACTTTGAATCCCCGATATTGACGACTAATGAGTAGAGTTCTGTCGCATTGACTATCTTCTCAGCTGTTTCCATATCCGCGACTTCAAAACTGAGCAGACCCGAACTCATCCCGTCCTTAAAGTACTTCTGGGCATTCGCATAATTACTGTCTGATTTAAGTCCCGGGTAGTTTACCTTCGTGACTTTAGGATGCGATTCCAAAAATTCTGCCAGTGCCAGTGCGTTGGCAGAGTGTTCTTTCATACGAAGACTCAGATGCTCCATTCCCTGGATAAACAGCCATGCATTAAATGGCGAAAGCACTGCACCGAGGTCGCGAAGAAGACTAAGTCTGATACGCAATGTAAATACAGGAAGAGGGACATCCACGTAGATAAGACCGTGGTATGACTCATCCGGCTCGTTGAACTGAGGATAACGCGGATTGTCTTTGATCACTTCCAATATCCCCTTACGCTCGACCAGAATACCACCGATCGCAAGTCCCTGACCTGTGGTATATTTACTTGCAGAGTGTACAGAGACGTCTACGCCGTGTTCGAAGGGTTGACATAGAATCGGCGTTGCTACGGTATTATCGACAATAGAGATGATACGATGTTTCTTTGCGATAGCCGTAATCGCAGAGATATCTGCGACATCAATACTTGGGTTTGTCAATGACTCAAAGAAAACACACTTTGTCTTTTCGTCGATCAGTGCTTCAATCTCAGATGGGTTGTGAACATCAAAGTAACGTGCCTCAATACCAAAACGTTTTAAGGTATGTTGAGTCTGTGTCAGGGAACCGCCATACAACTGCGATGCACAGATGATATTATCTCCTGCCTCAGCACAATTGGCAATTGCAAAGAAGATCGCTGACATACCACTTGCTGCAGCAATGCCCGCTTCTCCGCCTTCAAGTTCAGCAAAACGTTTCTCAAACACATCTGTCGTAGGGTTCATCAGGCGCGTATAGATGTTACCCAGTTCTTTCAGTGCAAAAAGGTTTGCAGCATGTTCTACATCCCTGAATTCATAAGCCGTTGTTTGGTAGATCGGCACAGCCATTGTGCTTTGAGAGTCTTTTTCGTAACCCGCATGTAGGGCAGCAGTTTGTTGTTTCATTGTATTCATCCTTTGTTTTCCGTATTATTGTTTAGCCGGATTT
>JBFFSC010000005.1:0-37680 GCA_041572615.1 Sulfurimonadaceae bacterium | reverse complement strand
GTTCTTCAGTCCCGCCGTTTCCCGGGCAGAAATAAAGCTTATCAACATTCTTGTCATCTCTCATCGCACGGCCAATAGAGTATTCTCTACCCCCGCTTCCTAAAATCATTACATTCATTGTTTACTCCGATAGGTCATTCGTTTTGTGAAGTTTTTGTCTTGCAGATTATTTATCAAAGTCTATTTCATACACTTTAATCAATAATCTTTTCACAAAGGGGTCCGGGTGGGCGTTCCGCCTGTAGCTTTGGTTCTCAAAGCCGAAAATAGTAGAACGAGGAGGACGTAAAGGTAGCAGATTCTCAGGCCAGGCCCTCAAACAAAAATGCTTCACACAGTCTTCTCTACGGCGTCCACTAGATGAATATGTAGAACCCCCTGATATGCGAGTTGTCGCACCACCCAGGCTAAATATATTATAACAAACAAAACTTTAAAAAGTGGTTACTGAAGCAACATTCTCGCACGCGCTATCGCGCTTTGTACGGAAGTACTTTCCGAGACTACCGATTTCACCTCTTTTGGCAAGGCGGAACGCGTTGTCTCACCGATGCAAACGACCTTATATGTAGGAAGAAAACCGTAAAGTGCCTCAAAACATCTTACCGCAGAGGGTGAAGTAAAGACACAGATGGCATCCGAGGGAAGAACAACCTCTTTATGTTGTGCGCAAGCTGTCTTATAGACACTAAAAGAACCAAGTTCTATACCCGATTCATGGAGATAACATTCAATGTCAAATGCAATGACTTCGGCATGAGGATACAGGGCATTCAACCCTGCGTATTTCTCTTTGACCAGTGCGATGATGCTCTCTCCATACCCATCCGAGACATCCAATATCTTGGCACCAGCCTTTCTCGCAGCACTTTCTGTTGACTCTGATATGGCCAGTACCGGAAGCTCTCTCCATTCGCCGATCTTATCCAGGGCATGAAAGACCTCTTTGGACGTCGCAATAATATAATCATAAGAAGAAAAATCGATCGCAGGCTGAAGATACTCGATGTGAAGGATGGGAATGTGATTTATATCGGGATAGGAGGTCTTGGAAAAAAGAAAGATGTTTGACTCTTTAGTCTTCATGATTCATGACCTTCTATTCGTTCAAGCAAGGCCTGGACCTACTCCCATTCGATGGTAGCAGGCGGTTTTGAAGAGATATCATAGACAACGCGGTTGATACCGTCAACCTCATTGATGATACGGCGTGATATACGTTCAAGCAAATCATGAGGCAAATGAGCGAAGGTCGCTGTCATCCCGTCCACTGCTTCGACGACACGTACACAAACCGTGTTGTCATAGGTGCGGTTATCCCCCATAACACCGACAGACTTCACGTTAAGAAGCACGGCAAACGCCTGCCAGGTCTTTGAATAATATCCGCTCGCCTTAAGCTCATCCAGTAAGATCACATCCGCTTCACGAAGCAGGTCAAGATCAGGACGGTTTACATCACCCATGATACGGATGGCAAGTCCCGGTCCAGGGAAAGGATGACGGTTGATCATGCTCTCCGGCAATCCGAGTTCAAGACCGATCTTACGTACCTCATCTTTGAAAAGCTCACGCAGTGGCTCGATCAATTCAAAGTCCATCCAATCAGGAAGGCCACCAACATTGTGATGCGACTTAATAACCTCAGACGGGCCGTTGACAGAGATAGACTCGATAACGTCAGGATAGAGTGTTCCCTGGGCCAAGAACTTGATACCGTCATGTTTTTTGGCTTCTTTTTCAAACTCTTCGATAAAGGTATGTCCGATAATCTGACGTTTCTTTTCAGGATCATTTACACCGGCAAGTTTATCCAAAAACGAGTCAACCGCATCTACTGTGACCAAAGGCACTTTCAAGTTGATCTTGAAGACCTCTTCGACCTGCTCACGCTCACCTTTTCTCAACAGACCATTATCAACAAAGACCGGGATCAACTGATCACCGATCGCCTCATATAACATCGCAGCAACAACTGAAGAGTCAACACCGCCACTTAGTCCACAAAGGACCTTGCCGTCACCGACAGTCTCACGGATCTTGGCAATCTGCTCTTTAAGGAAATGCTCCATTTTCCATTTCTCATCTACGCCACATATCTTGCGCGCAAAGTTACGAAGCATCAGGTAACCCTCTTGTGAATGCTGTACTTCCGGGTGGAACTGCATCGCATAGACACGTTTCTCTTCATTGGCGATGGCAGCATATGGTGAGTTTGCAGAGGTCGCTATCGGCGTGAATCCAGCCGGAAGCTCATCAACACGGTCAGAGTGAGACATCCAGACGATCCCGTTATCATCAACATCATCAAAAAGTGCTGATTTACTCTCTAACTTGAGTTCTGCCTTACCATACTCATGATGGTCTGAACGGACTACAGAACCGCCAAAGTCAACAGCGATACGCTGCATCCCATAGCAGATCCCAAGAACAGGAATACCCATCTCGTAAACACTCTGATCTACTTCATAAGCATTCTCATTATAAACCGATGAGGGGCCACCACTAAGGATAATACCCTTAGGGTTTTTTGCTTTTATCTCTTCAACCGTTGTGTAATACGGGACAATCTCACAGTAGACTTTCTCTTCACGCATACGACGTGCGATCAGTTGTGTGTATTGTGAACCAAAATCAAGAACAATAATGCTTACATTTTTCAAGTGGGATACCTTTTGGTGATCTAGTAGTGAAAGGATACTCTATTTATCATTAAAAGTTTGTGAAAGTGGAGGCTTCTATTTTAAGCCTCCAAAAAGTGGGGAGAGAGAACCTTAGTGTCCGCCCTCAGCAGGAATTTCAATTTCAATTTTACATTCTGGACAAGATACTGTTGTAGCAGCTTCTTTTTTGTTCTTGACTTCATGCTTGTTATAAAGCCCTAAGACCTCAAACTGGCCATACCAGATAGCAATAGAGAGGATATAACCGACCATGATAGTCCATGAAAATCTCATGTGTGCACCAAAAGTATAGATACCTTTTAGTTTACCCATTACACCGACACCGGCAGCTGATCCAAAACTGATCAGTGAACCACCGATACCTGCTGTCAATGTCACCAACAGCCATTGATCAAGGCCAAGGTCCGGACTCGCTTTTAAAACTGCCGACATGACAGGAACGTTATCGACAATAGCTGAAAGAAGACCGACACCGACATTCACAACAGTCGGATCGAACATGTCATACAACATTACTGCATATGCCAGGAAACCGGCAAAGTGAAGTGCTCCTACCGCGGCCAAGATACCGAAGAAGAAAAGCAGAGTATCATTCTCGACCTTGGCAATAGAGTGGTAGATATCCATGTCTTCTTTATGTTTTTTCTGCAGAAAATAGACATATAGTTTTAAGATCGACAGACCAAAGAGCATTCCCCACATTGGAGGAAGGTGCATCACCTGTTTTGAGATGACGGCAGTAGCGATAGTAAATACACCCAAAGCGACAATAAACTTTCCACCTTTTAGAATCTCAATACTTTCAGCCTTCTCTTCATCCTCTTTACCAGGGTGTCCTTCCGGTACATAGCGACTCAGTAAAAAGGCTGTCACTGCCCAACCAAGGATTGATGCCGGGAAAAGGTACAAGAAGTCAATAAATTCACCCTTATGTGCTGTCCATGCCATCAAGGTTGTGATATCTCCAAATGGAGACCATGCACCACCTGCATTTGCTGCAACAACGATATTGATTGCACCCGGCACCAAAAATGCCTTATTCGTCTTGTCAATCGTGATCAAAACAGTCGATAGAATAAGTGCTGTCGTCAAGTTATCTGCTACCGGTGAGATAAAGAATGCAAGTACACCTGTTACCCAGAACAGCCCCTTGTAACTATACCCTTTGGCGATAAGCTTCTCTTTCAAGGCACTGAAAACGCCCCGATCGATCAATGCCTCGATAAATGTCATTGCGACATATAAGAAGAAGAAGATCTCGGCGATCTCAAGGATCAAATGGGCGATCTCCGTCTCAAAAGGTTTCATATTTATACCGTTATAAGCGTAAAACCCACCAATAAGCATAAACATCAAGGTACCGATGAACAGGGCTGGTTTCGCCTTGTTAATATGATACTTCTCCTCCGCGGCAATAAAATAGTAACCGACAACAAATATTACTAATAACAACCAACCAATAGGTTCGGTTGCCATATCTAAAGTCTCTTCGACTGCTCTAGTCATGTTTCACTCTCCTTCATATAATGTACTCCTACCGATGTCTTTCGATTCAATGCGGAAGTCACGATCTCTTTTGCCGTTAAAAGGCGTAATTTCAATAGCCGTCCAATTGGCTTATGCAAAGTCTCTTCAATGAAATCCATAGCTTCGTGAAGTCCTTTTTCCGTACGAACAATTCCGACGTCGTTCCACATTATACGACGAAGTTCATTTTTATATTCATTATCACCTTCACAACGCAATGAATCTGTACTGATTGGAAAATGTTTTGGCAGATATGTAACACTTTTGCTTTTGATCCTGCTGATTGCACGTGCAGCAAAGACCAGACCTTCCAAAAGCGAGTTGCTTGCCAGACGGTTTGCTCCATGTACCCGTGTCGATGCCACTTCACCGATAGCATAAAGGTTATCAACCGATTCGACTTCACCGTCCAGGTTTGTCTTGATACCGCCGATCGAATAGTGAAAAGCCGGTGAGATAGGTATTCGCTCTTTTGGAGGGTTAAACCCAAGATCCTTCAAATTTGAGACAATATTGGGAAAACGTTCATTAAAATATTCGACATCAAAATTATCAAAGGAGAGGTACACCTCCTGATGGGTCTTCTGCTTGTAATCAAAGATCGCACGCGATACAATATCTCGTGATGCCAGCTCTGCACGTTTGTCATAATCTTTCATAAAGGCGTATCCGTTCTCATCGACAAGCTTGGCACCCTCACCCCGTAACGCTTCTGTCAACAACTGCTTCTGAGCCGTCTCGGAACCGACATAAACCGTAGGGTGGAACTGAAGCATCTCCATACGTTCAAGTTCAATTCCCTTCTCCAGACATATCCCCTGCAGATCCCCGCTGATCGTTGATGCATTCGTATGATAGGCAAAGAGTGAGCCTACCCCTCCCGATGCAATGATCGTGCTCTTCGCGAAAATATGTTTGCTTTCACCTTCGTGATTGACACAGACCCCATAGCACTTTCCTTCATCGAGCAGCAAGTCAGTGACCTGAGCACCTTCAAGCATAGGATGAGGGTTTTGTTCCAGTAAAAAACGGTGCATGTAACGTCCTGTTGCATCTCCGCCGGCATGTAGAATACGGCTCGCTGAGTGCGCAGCTTCCTTCGTATAAAGGAGCTTGCCGTTGATATCTGTATCAAATTGAAACCCGCGTTTGATCAGGTCACCGACGACTTCACGGCTGTGTTCACTCAATACGCGAACTGCTTCCTCGTCACACAAGCCATCACCAGAGTCCATCGTATCTTTGATATGCAGCAGTTCATCGGCGTCGTCTACAGCCGTCACAACACCGCCTTGTGCATAAAAGGTATTACACTCCCACGGATGGTTTTTATTGATAATCAATACTTTTTTATCTTTTGGAAGATTAAGTGCCGCATAAAGACCCGCAACACCTGCTCCAATAATCACAACATCATATATCACGCTTATTCGCCTCTTTTCTCATCTGGATAATAAGGAGGGGCTTTATAACCGCATCCATTCATACTTAACATCAAAACTGTTATAATAGTGATATGAAAAATTCTCAACAACTTGTTTCCCATCTCCGCTCTCAATCCGCTTTTTCGCCTCTTAATAACCTGACGTGTATTAATGCCGTAAAAGATCTACTCCCGCAGCGGCTTCATAAATTTATTCTCTTTGGATATATTCGACATAACATCCTGTTTTTTGCACTAAATCACCCCGGTGCAAAACAAGAATTCGATAATATTATAAATTCTATAAAAGCACCTTTAAAAAAAATACCGCCACGTGAGTGTAAAGGGTTTGAACTTTTTGACATACGCGCCTTTGTCTCCCATAAAAAGACATTGACTTTCACTCCCGTAAATTCACATGAAGAACATTATGAAGAGAGGTCCCAGGGCAGTTTTGAAAACAGTGTCACCAACGAAAAGCTTCACCATATTATAGAAGAGATACGACAGATTATCAATGAAAAAACTTAATCCGACACTACTATCCCAGATAAAACAGCTTCCGACATCTCCGGGGGTATATCACTATTTTGATGAGAGTGGCAAACTGCTCTATATCGGAAAAGCGAAGGACTTAAAAGCCCGTGTCAAGAGTTACTTCCGTTTTTCACCCCTCTTTGCACCCAACCCCCATCTGAGTGCACGCATTTTGAAGATGCTGCACGAGGTTCACACCCTGCACTATATTGTCGTCGAGAGTGAGCATGATGCACTGATTCTGGAAAACTCGCTGATCAAACAACTGCGGCCGAAATACAACATCTTGTTACGTGATGACAAGACCTATCCTTATATCTATATAGACAAAAGCGAAGCCTTTCCCCGTTTTGATATCACAAGGAAAATCCTGGACAATAAAAACATTCAATATTTCGGGCCATTCTCTACAGGAGCCAGGGATCTGTTAAACGCACTCTATGAGACCCTGCCTCTGGTACAAAAAAAGAGTTGCCTAAACGGCAAAAAAGCCTGTCTCTACTACCAGATAAAAAAGTGCTTGGCTCCCTGTGAGGGAAAAGTATCTTCTTCTGACTACCGGGTATATGTCGATCAGGGAATCGATTTTATCAACAACAAAAGCGCACTGTGTTCAGCCCTTGAAGTAAAGATGCATGATCTCGCCGAAGCAATGCGGTTTGAAGAGGCTGCTCTTATTCGCGACAGCATAGAGAAGATCTCAAAAAGCGATACGATCTCTCAGATGGACAGTGCAAGCAGTGAGGACCTGGACCTCTTCTGTGTCGATGCCGATGAGAAACGTGCCGTTGTCTTGCGTCTGTTCATGCGTCACGGCAAGATCATATCGAGTTCACACAACTTCATCCATCTGAATTACGGCTTTGACCGGGATGAAATCTATAAACGGGCCATCCTGGAGTTTTATCAGCTCTCTCCCCTGACCACAAAGCAGATTATCGTCACCCATGAGTTTGAAGAGATGCCGGCTGTAAGCGAATACCTTAAAAGCACATTTTCCAAGACTCCCCACATCAGTGTCCCCCAAAGGGGCGCCAAGGCCAGACTTTGTAAACTGGCACTTAAGAACGCACATGAACTCTTAGAGAAGTATCATGCTGACTCAAGCCCGCTCTACGACAACCTTGAAGAGAAACTCCAAGAGCTTTGTGCTTTGCAGAGTCTGCCTAAACGCATAGAGATCTTTGACAACTCTCATCTCCAGGGTTCTGCACCTGTTGGTGCTATGGTCTGTTTTGAAGACGGAAAGTTTAACAAATCCGCTTACAGGCAATACCATCTCACAAGTCTGGATGAATATGCCCAGATGAAAGAGACGCTTACACGCCGTATCGAAAGTTTTGAGACAAACCCTGCCCCTGACCTGTGGATTCTTGATGGCGGAAGCACCCTCTTAAACCTTGCCAAAGAGCTGCTAGACTCCTGCGGTACCAATATCGACCTCATCGCCATCTCAAAAGAGAAGATAGACTCAAAAGCCCATAGAGCAAAAGGAAAAGCCAACGATATTATTCATACCCTCGAGCAGAGTTTTTCCTTGTCTGCCAACGATAAACGTCTGCAATGGGTACAACGCATGAGAGATGAAGCACACCGTTATGCCATCACCTTTCATAAAAAGACAAAACTTAAACAGGACCAGGCTTCCAAGCTTTTACAGACCAAAGGGATTGGTCCTGCAAAACTGAAAAAACTGCTGAACCATTTTGGCAGTTTTGAGATGCTAAAAAGCGCCTCTGAGAGTGAAATAGCCCACATTGTGGGAAAAAATGATGCAATTGCCATTAAGAAATTATATAAATAAGTAATATTTTTCAAAGAATATGATATATTATTCGGATTCACACGCTTAAATGTAATCACTACATAAACCAAGCTGGATATTTTTAAAGGTTTTATATGGGAAAAGTAGAAGCACTGGATGAAGAGTTCCTTTTTCAAGGACGTGTCATTGTAAGTGAGACCGATCTTAAAGGAATTATCACTTATGCCAACAGAAAGTTTTGTGAGATCTCAGGATATGACAAAGAGGAACTTGTCGGGCAACCGCACAACATGATCCGCCATCCTGATATGCCAAAAGAGGCATTTCAAAAGATGTGGGAGACCATACAAGGTGGCCAGATTTGGCATGGCCTCGTTAAAAACCTCCGTAAAGACGGTAAATTTTACTGGGTCGAAACAGAGATCCTTCCTTCAAAGGACAAAGACGGCAATGTCATAGCCTATGTAGCGGCACGCAGACCAGCGGCACGCAAAGACGTTGAAGAAACATCTGAAATGTATAGAAAAATGAAAGAAAAAGAACTCTAAAAAGGGGAGACATTGTTATTATATAACCAAAGAAAAGAGTTCGTCGGTATTGATGGAGACGACCTAGCAGGATTAGGTTTTGGCAATATCGGTGAACTGCAAGACGAATCTCATGACTTTGCTGATCTTTTTGTAAAAAAACCTGGTTTCATCCACAACTTTAAAAACTTTTCATGGATTGACTTCATCCTTCACAGTGAGACAGGTGAGTCAAAAGCGATTATTCATGCGAAAGGAAAAAACTACTCCTGTACTTTACATGTTGCTCCTTTTTATTTTACCTCAGATGAGAGCGGTTTTGCTGTCATTATCAAAAACCTTCGTGCCTTAGCAGGAAGTGAAGACCTTCAAGCAACGCAGGCACTCGAATCTGCTGGCGGTATACAGCCATCAGCAAAACCGGAAACAGCAGCACGTTCATCTGCTCCTGAACCAACCGGACATGAGATATCCCTTGAAGAGCTTCAACCTACAAGAACACCTCAGGAAGAGACTCCGAGTTTTGATATGCCACCTGAACCGGAACCGACTCTACCAAACTTTGAAGAAAGCCATGCACAGGAGCTTTCAGAACCGGCACCGCTTGAAATACCTGAACATGAAGACCTGGGTCTGGCTCCTCATGAAAACGAGTTTGGTGCGCCTGTTGATATCGATTTCGATGCACCGCTTACACTTGATGATGACATCATGCTTAACACTACACCTGAGCCTTCTGTTGTGGAAGAAACAGTAACTCCTGAACCTCCGCAAGAACCAGTAACAGCGAAAAAAGAAGCA
Organism: Sulfurimonadaceae bacterium; assembly: GCA_041572615.1. Classification (GTDB taxonomy): domain Bacteria; phylum Campylobacterota; class Campylobacteria; order Campylobacterales; family Sulfurimonadaceae. The sequence continues at coordinate 28,416 of JBFFSC010000005.1, read as the reverse complement.
CCTATGCTGGGTGACTATGTAAGCTCTGCTAGTGACAGCGAGCACCTTAGTGAACTGGTAAGATCAGGTACCTATGTCTATGAGCCGCAAATCGCCGCAGATGAATTAGGCCTTCCGGTTGATCTGATCGAAGAGTTCATCGGTGACTTTATTGATCAGGCACATGAGTTTCACGATGACTTGTACGCATCGGTCAAAACAGAAGATTTTGATAATGTGCAGATCCTTTCACATAAACTCAAAGGTGTTGCAGCAAATCTGCGCGTTGAAGATGCCTTTGATGTATTAAGTGTTGTCAATACTTCTAAAGACGCTGAAGAGATTCTTCCAAACCTGAATCAATTCTACAAGATCATTGCAAAACTTGAGGGGAAAGAGCTTCCGGAAGAGCCAGCACCTGCTGCAGCTGCACCGGCACCTGAAGCAACACCGGCTATTGAAGATGATGAAGATCTCTCTATCAGTATCAAACAACCTGACGACGGACCGATGCTTATTGATGAAGAAGTCACCCCTATCTCACATGAACTCCCTGAAGACGCACCATTGAGTGTGGATGAAGATGACCTTTACGGTGATCTTCTTGCTGAACCAAAAAGTTTCGATGAACCGATCTCGAATGAACCGGCACCAGACCTAGCAATGGATGATGACCTTTATGATGACCTTCTTGGCACTGCAGATGATGCAGCTGAACCTGAACAGTTTGCAGAGGTCCCGATGTCTGAGACATTGGAAGATGATGATATCTACGGTGATCTTCTGGGTGCAGAAGAGAGTCCTGTTACCGATGAGCAGAATGCTCCTGCAGTAGATGTACCGACACTCACTATAGATGAAAACCGTACAGCCAACGAATTGGGAATCCCTGTAGATATTGTTAAAGACTTTATTCAGGACTTTAAAGAGCAAGTCGCATCACACAGAGCTGATTTCGACAATGCACTTACCAGTGGAAACATCAAAGAGGTCAATAAAACAGCCACACTGCTTAAGGGGATGAGCGACAACCTTCGCTTAAATGAGATTTCAGAAGTTCTTAAACAACTTCAACAAGAAAACAATATTAACAACACTGCTCAAGCGCTTGCTACACTACAAGCCTATGCAGATCAATTATAAAGGTAGGTAAACAATGCAAATAGGTCTTAAAGCCAGACTAAGGCTGATCAGTTTCTTCCCAATTGTCATGCTGATTGGGATTGCAAGTTATTACGTATATGTCTCATATATCGGTTATGACTCGGCAATTAAACTACAGAGTAAACTTGATGAAAACAAACAGTTAAATGATCTGATCGGGGATCTCTCACGTGAACGCGGTATGACCGTAATGTATATGGGGAACAGTTCAGAAGCAACAGCAGAATCACTGAAAAGTCAGCGTCTTAACGTTGACAAACAGGTCGCTGCCTATATCAGGCACCTCAAATCGACTAATTCTCTGCACAACCACACAGGTGATGGCGTCTGTTTCGCGTGTAAGAGTATCAAAGCGATCGAAGCGAACTACAGTACTATCGTAGAGGTCCGTCCCCTTGTTGACAATCAAAATGTCGAATTCCAGGAGATCTTCTATGATATCTATGGAAATGCACAAAACCAGATCATCAAAGAGCTTGAAGAGATTAGTAATTACCAGCTGGATGAAAAGATCACTTCCATTGCAACGACTTACCTTATTCTGGCAAAGGCAAAAGAGTTTACCAGTTCAGAACGTGACTTCATTACCTATGCCCTTGCACGTTCGACAAAATTTGACTCCGAAGAGCTGAATGTCTGGCTGACGCTTATCGGTAAGGCGGATGCGATCAACTATAACGCGTTGGCTGATTCCGGTCTTAAAACACAATTGAAAGCACTCTTTGATGATGAGGACAATGCTGAGCTTTTTGAAGACATCACCTTGGAACGTGCAGAGATCATGCAGGCGGTCAATGACGGTCTATATGCTACCGAAGCGGGGATCTGGTTTACGATGCTTTCTGAAAAGGTCAACCTCATTGATGAAGCAGAACAGATCCTACTTAGTGCTATGGATAAAGAGTCAGAGATCTTTAAACAAGAACAGCTGCAGATCCTGATCATCTCTATCGCTATCTGGGCATTGGCTATTCTTGGTGCGATCTTCGGTATCCTTCTATCAACCGATATCGCAAGAAACATCAAAAACCTTGAGACCATCTTACAGCGTGTTGCAACGGATACCCACGAAGGTGACGAACTCTCTTCTTCTGAAATCGCCAGCCATATCAACCTCGATACGACCAAGGGTACGGCACAGGCATACCAACTTCTTGAGACTATTATTGAACAGACACGTAGAGATAAAGAGTTTGCGATGGAAGCATCGGAAGCAAAATCGATGTTCCTTGCCAATATGTCGCATGAGATCCGTACACCGCTTAATGGTATTGTCGGTTTTACCGAACTCCTTAAAGATACGGCCCTGCATGATGAGCAGCGTGAGTTCGTTGATATTATCGAAAAGTCTTCTGAGAACCTTCTTGAGATTATCAATAACATTCTTGACCTTTCTAAAATCGAATCGAACAAACTTGAGATCGAAGATATCGTCTTTAATGCGCAAGAAGAGTTTGAATCAGCTGTTGAAGTCTACGCCGTACGTGCTTCTGAGAAACATATCGATCTTGGTTGTTTCATCGATCCGGAACTTGAACGTCCGATCAAAGGGGATCCGACCAAGATCAAAGAGGTCGTCATCAATCTTCTTTCCAATGCCGTCAAATTTACAAACAGCGGTGGAGCAATTACGGTTGATATCCGTAGGCTTCCATGTGAAGAAGAGAACACTGCACGTGTCAAGTTCAGTGTAAAAGACAGCGGTATCGGTGTTACCAAAGAACAAAAAGACAAAATCTTCGATGCCTTTGGTCAAGCAGACTCCTCAATTACACGTAAATATGGTGGTACAGGTCTTGGTCTTACGATTTCGAGCAGCTTCATCGACCTTATGGGTGGAAAACTTGATCTTGAATCCGAACCGGGCCAAGGTACGACATTCTTCTTTACACTTGATTTTGAAGAGATCGAGACGCTTAATGAATCTATGCGTAACCAATACTCAAACATCAATGCGGTCATCCTTGAGAGTGACAGTAAGAAAAAAGTCCAAGACGCGAACTTACGTCAATACCTTGACTTCTATGGTGTATCTTATACAAGTTTTAAAAATGTTGATGAACTTAAAAAGCTTGAACAAAAGATCTCTTATGACCTGATGTTTGTCGATTACGATTATGCCAATGAAGAGATGCTCAAAGAGTATGTCAAACATCCTGAGCATATGGTTCTTGTTACAAAATCATACTATATGAAAAAAATCGATTCACTCAACCTGAACATCTTTAAAGTCATGTATGAACCAATGAACGCTACGAAAATTCGTTCAGCTTTGGCTGCTCACGATGTAGAAGAGTTTAATCAGCCTAAAACAAAGACCATCCAAAAGCGAAAATACGATGAAAAGACCTCACGCTTTGATGCCAGAGCACTTGTCGCAGAAGACAACCTGATTAACCAAAAACTGATCAAGCGTACACTTGAAGATATCGGTTTCGATGTCACCCTGGCTAACAATGGACTTGAGGCTTTTGAAAAGCGTAAAAACAACCAGTTTGATGTCATCTTTATGGATATCCAGATGCCTGTACTTGATGGGGTTGAGGCGACACAGGAAATCCTCGAATATGAAGAAGACTATAATGTCCAGCACACACCGATCATTGCCCTGACTGCGAATGCGCTTAAGGGTGACCGTGAACGATTCATGGGTGCCGGTATGGATGAGTATACGACAAAACCTCTTGTGCGTAGTGAGATCATCTCTCTACTCAACCATTTTATTGGGCATAAGATCGTTGATGCCAAAGAGATTGCAAACACACCGGCAGCAGAAAGTGCACTGGAGCCGGTTGCAGAGGTACCGGCAACACCGGAACCAGAAGTACCTGTAACACCTGCTGCTTCTACGGCAGGTGCTTCCGACAGTGTCCTTGACACGGTCCTTAATGATGATGACTTTAATGTTGACCTTAGTCTAGACGAGATGAGCCTTGAGATTGAACCGTCTATCGAGGCACCAGTTGTAGAAGAGCCTGCTCCTGTTGCTGAAGCGCCAAGCCTTGATATGGATAACGACCTTTATGCAGATGACACGGCAGATATTGCTCCGGTTTCAAAATATGATGCCGACATCCTGCTTGCCAAGAAAAGCTCCTTTGAGAACCGTCTGTTCAAATCTCTCTTGGACGATCTTGGATACACATCAATGGTCGTTGACGGTGTCGATGCTCTTAATGAGGCTGTCCGTTCAAAACGATTTAAGCTTGTTCTCTTTGACAAAGAGAGTGATGGCCTTGATATTGCTGAGCTTGCTGAAAACATCAAAATACAAGACGAAGATACAGCTCTTGTTCTGATGATCGATCCAGCGTTGGATGCAGATGAGCGTGATGCAAACTACGTTCATGAAATCATTAAAAATGTAATCAATAAAGACCTTCTACGTCTGGTCTTTGAAAAATTTATCTAAGGGAAAACTATGAGTCAAATTAAAGTTCTGGCTGTTGATGATGATATGATCAACTTGAAGCTTATGAAATCTATGTTACTTAAAACACCAAATGTTGCAGAAGTCATTGAAGCAAAGAATGGTGCTGATGCACTCGATGTCTTGAAATCTCAAAATGACATCGGTCTTATCCTACTTGATATTATCATGCCGGTCATGGGTGGTATTGAGGTATTGAAGATTGTTCGTGCAGACAGTAATTATAAAAATATACCTGTTATTGTCCTGACAACAGATGAGACGAAAAAGAGTGAAGCACTTGAATGTGGAGCTAATGACTTCGTCATGAAGCCAGTGCGATCTGAAGTTGTTGCAGAAAAAATAGAGCGTCTTATCAACCTCTAATCTCTTTTATAAAGAAGGAGAGTTTTCCTTCTTAACCCCCTTCTCCTTTTACTTTAATCGACAAGTACGATATCCAAAACCTCTTCAATCTGTTTGACTGCCGTAATCTTCAAGGATGCGCGAACCTCTTCAGGGATATCTTCAAGATCACGTTCATAGTTCTTGTACGGGATCAATACCTCTGTCATATCAGCACGATGAGCAGCAATCAGTTTCTCACGCAGACCACCGATAGGCAAGACCTCGCCAGTCAATGATATCTCACCCGTCATAGCCACGTCAGAGCGTATTTTTTTGCTGCTAAGTATCGATGCCATAACACTGACCATCGCGATACCTGCACTCGGTCCATCTTTTGGCGTTGCACCGTCAGGTACATGAACATGAAGATCATAACGCTTGTAGATCTCCGCTACATCAACATCTATGTTCTCTTCTTGTTCCTTTAGACTTCGTGGGATATCCTCAGATGAAATCTCTATCTTATGGGTATCAATCAGTGTCTTGACAACACTCATTGCGATACGGGAAGACTCTCTCATCACGTCACCAAGACTACCTGTGACCTGCATCTGCCCTTTACCTTTGATACGTATCGCTTCGATCTTCAGTACATCACCGCCCACAGCTGTCCACGCCAGGCCGTTAACAACACCAACACGTGGAATACGATCAGTCTTGTCGATCTCAAACACTGTCTTTTCAAGGAAATCTTTCAAGTTCTTGATCGTAATCGAGACTTTGGTAAGCTCAGGGTTTTCCAGGATCATCTTGGCAGATTTACGTACCAAGTCTGCCATGCGGCGACGGAGATTACGCACACCGGCTTCACGAGTATACTTATGAATGATCTCCTGCATCGCTGTTTTTGAGACTGAGACCTCTGAACTCTTCAGACCATGTTTTTTGAGCTCTTGTGGCAAGAGATAGCGCTTCGCTATCTCAAACTTCTCTTGCGGTGTATATGAACTTACAGCAATAAACTCCATCCTGTCACGTAAGGGTGCAGGAATACGGCTGACATCATTGGCCGTCGCAATAAAAATCGACTTTGAAAGGTCTATATTGAAGTTCAGATAATAATCCCTGAAATTATTGTTTTGTTCAGGATCAAGAACCTCTAACAGGGCTGCTGTTGGATCACCACGCTGCGAACGTCCTACCTTATCGATCTCATCAAGTACAATAACCGGGTTCATCTTCTTGGCATCGATCAGCCCCTGTACGATACGTCCAGGCATCGCACCCACGTAGGTGCGACGATGTCCGCGCAGCTCATTAACATCCTCAAGTCCACCCAGGGCAATACGTACAAGAGGACGTTTTAATGCTTCCGCAATAGAGTTTGCCAAGGAGGTCTTACCAACACCCGGAGGGCCTGAGAAACAGAGTATCGCTCCGCGCCCCTCTTTATCACTTATCCCTCGAAGCTCAAGAAGTTCTTTGACAGAAAAGTACTCTACAATGCGCTCTTTAGGCTTTTTCAAAGAGAAGTGGTCTTTATCCAACTGTTTCTCGACATCCTCGATCTTTAAAGACTTCTTGGCCAACTCACCATAAGGGATCTCCAGCACCCATTCGAGATAGGTCTGGATCATCCCCGCATCAGATGAGTCCGGATGCATACGTGCAAAACGCTCCAGCTGTTTATGTACCTCTTTGTACGCATCTTCACCCATAGATTTTTTCTTCTTCTCAAGCTTGTCTCTGTACTCTTGGATCTCCTCTTCGCGCTGGGTGTCTGAACCAAGTTCGCGCTGGATCTGCTTAAGCTGTTCTTTTAGGAAGTACTCTTTGTTCACTTTCTCAATACGGTTATGAACCTTTGAACGTATCTCCTTTTGCAACTTGTTCGCTTCTATCTCTCCCGTCAGGGCATTTATAAGCTTAAGATAACGCTTCTCCAGATTCTCTTCAACAAAAAGTTCATAGGCAAGCTCTTTTTTCAGCTTGATCGATGAACATATCAGGTCTGCGATTCGTGCATATTCATGGTTCTCTTCGATAGTTCGCAATAAATCAGGCGGGAAGTAGCTGCTGACCTGCGATAGTGTACGGACTTTCTCACGTACGATCTCCAGCAGTGCATCCATCTTCAATTCGTTCTCAACACTGCTTTCAATGATATCAACCTTAGCAACCATCGGGTCACTTCCCGTTTCTTCAACTATCTTTCCTCTGGCAAGCCCTTGAAACAAAACCTTGATACGCCCGTCAGGCAAAGAGACCTTACGCATGATAGAACCGACGACACCGGCTTTGTAGATACCGTCAAAATCACGTGCACCCTCTTCATCACTCAGTGTAGGACACACCAATACCAACGAATTGTTCTCAACAGCAAGTGCCGCAGCCTTGATGTTTTTCTCGTCACTTAAAAAAAGCGGTGAGATCATAAATGGATATAAAAAGAGTTCATCCTCTGCAATGATAGGAATGTCCGCAGGGAAAGAGCTATAATGGCTTAGTTGCATAAAATTTCCTTGAATTATTTAGTAAGTTTTGTAATATCTTTTCATGAAGTGCAATGATTATTCTTTATCATTACCTTCAGCATCTTGAGCAATGACACTGGTCGACTTCGGTATCCACGATGCATACCAGCTTTCTGTTCCGTCACCTTCAAATATCTCTCTGTACCATGGAGTATCCGGTGCTTCAACCTCATTCCAGTCTATCCATATCTCAGGCTCTTTCTGTGCATAAAAAAGTGAAGCTTTTGGTTTATCAAGCCGTTCATACAGGCTTGATATCGTTTGATTAAGGTTCGCGCGTGCCAAATAAAGTTTGACCAACATCGTGTTGACCCCAAGTAGATAAGGTGAATCCGGATAGCGTTTGACAAAGGCTTCACCCTCGATCAGTGCATCATGGATCAGCGTCTGGTCACGACGGGGGTTCGGCAGGGCCATGAACTTTGAGCGCATCTTCAAATAGGCAGCAAACTCTCTCTCCTGAGGGTCTGCAAAGCGCCGCATATACTCGTCTAAAAAGTGCTCTGCGAGCATATACTCACCCTCTTTCATATGCGCTTGTGCCATGATGATCGTGGCTTCTTCCAACAAAGGCGAACCGATGTGCTCACTTTGCAAAGAGGAAAAATACCCGTCTGCTTTTTCCAATGAGCCGTTGGCAACGGAGTCGATCATCTTTTCATACCAATAAGCGGCAGGTTTGTTGTACTCAGATACATCTTTTCCACAGCCGCCTAGCAATACTACTGCAGTCAGTACAAACAGATAAGTTTTTAATTGCATAATCATCCTAAATTAATCTTCGTATAAAGCAAGAGATTTTATCCAAGAAGGTGTTAGTTAGAGTTTAAAGTAAACAATCATCCCTTTCAAATCCTCTTTTTTTAAGAAACCCTATCAGCTTTCCACGTCACTCTTCTTGGTTGAGAGATATTACGTCAAGGCCCTTTCTCAAGCGATTTCACAAGCACTTCTTGCCTTTTAACATTTACAGTGCTACAATGTTGGCTTATATAACAACAATCAAGGCGATACATGCAGTTTGAGTTAAAACTCCCTCTATTAGGATTTGAGTCAGTCAAAAATATGACCTTGACCAAGATCGATGATATATTTATGCAATTAGAAAACTCTGAAGATGCTGGAAAGCCATCCTTTACCCTTATCAACCCTTTTGTATTAAAAGCATACGAGATCACGATTCCAGAAGCCACACAGACCTTGTTAAGCATTACAGAAGACTCTAATATTCTCATATTCAATGTCGTTATCATCCATACTCCTTTGGATCAGTCGACGATCAACTTCGTCGCCCCTTTTATCTTCAATACCGATAATCAGACGATGGCACAGGTCATCCTGGACGGGAAGTCAGCTCAGGGACATGGAATGGCTGAACGTATCGCCGATTTTATGAACAAAGAGGACAGTGACAATGTCTAAACGCATCAGCTTTATCGGAAACGGCAACATGGCCCTTGCTATCGCACAGGGTCTTAAAGATGATTATGAGATCGAAGTCATCGGAAGAACCCCTCAAAACCTCGATGCTTTTGAAGCCAAACTCGGCATCACAATCGAAAAACATCCCCTAAAAGGTTTTGATATCACCGGAAAGACGATCATCTTCGGTGTCAAGCCCCAAAACCTGGAAGAAGTGTCCGCACAGCTTACAGGTCAGGCTGATGCCTTTTACTCTATCCTGGCCGGTACGACACTGGAAAGCTTAAGAAAATCCATTAAAGCAAATGATTATGTACGAGCGATGCCCAACATGGCTGCTTCCATACAAAAATCGATGACGACACTGACAGGTTCCGTAAACCTCAAAGAAGAGGCTGTCGAGATCTTCAGTGCGATAGGCAAGGCCCATTGGCTAGGCAGCGAAAAAGAGATCGACATCGCTACGGCACTCGCCGGAAGCGGTCCGGCCTACCTGGCTCTTATTGCCGAAGCACTCACTGACGGAGCCGTAAACCAGGGGCTCAAACGTCCTGATGCCATGGCTATCATGCGGGGACTTTTTGAAGGCTTCGGTGCCCTTATCCAGGAAGAGCACCCTGCCCTATTAAAAGATGCTGTCATGAGCCCGGGCGGTACGACAGCTGCGGGATACTCTGCCTTGGAAAAAGCTGGCGTCAGAGATGCCTGTATCGATGCCATCGCTCAGGCAAAAGCGCGTGCCGATTCTCTTTCGTAAACCTTCGGCAAACCCCCAGTAAACCAATAGATAACCAACCGACTAAATTAAAAAATATTATATACTATGTGCGAATTTTAACGTTAACTGAAGTATAACTGTGGTTATAATTAGCTAATACGATTCTCACATTTGGGTTGAGCCCCCTTTTTGTGTGCAGAAAAAAGGATTGACTTATGAAACATCTATTTAGTCTACTTCTCTTATTTTTTCTATCTTCGCAGCTTGCTTTTGCACTTACGGTTGCAGAGGTTGAGCCAAACAGTGTCTGTGTCGATGCACAACTGCTGACAGATATGGATGGCATCACGACCGATGCCAACCTGGAGGTCGGTCCCGGCTACATCGATAAAAATGTAGATACTACTGATATCTACACCTTTACAATCGATGCAAACGGTACACTCGACTTCTACATCTCTGCGACAAATACCATTGACGTCTACATAGGTGCAGCTGCATGTGGTTCGAACCCTCTTGTTCTCAATGACGCTGACTCCCACTCCACAAGTATAAACGTCAACAGTGGTGACACGATCACTATTCGTCTTGAAGGGAAGAATGACGACTATACCTATGGATTTGACCTTGTCTTTAAAGAAGCCGCCAATCCGACTGCCAATGAGGACAGCGTAGACACCTGGGTGGATACAGCTATCGACATTGACGTTACGGCTAATGATACCGATGATGGAAGTATTGACAAAACGACTGTCGATATCACCAGTGGTGTGACACACGGCTCGATCTCCGTAGACGCTGTGACAGGTGTTGTCACCTACACACCCGATCCGGGATATTCCGGTACGGACGGCTTCAAGTACAGGGTTCAGGATAATATCGGAAACTGGTCTCTGGAAGTCGATGTACTGATCCTTGTCAAGGTCCCTGCCATACCAGTAGAGAATTGTGATACCGGTACTGAGAATGCCTACAGGGATTTCTGTCTGCGAAAACAGACGATGCTCCCGGGTAACATGCTCACCATCGGTAACACCATCCTTGTCGCACCTGATTCAGATGGTGAGACGGATGAGAACCCGAGTGCAGACTGTTCGACCTATACAAATGGTGACTATATCGATGATGCCACCGTTGCCAACAACAACTTCAATCTGTGTGCCTATCATCAAGACGGAGCCGGAGAACCTGCCGCAACAACAGCAGTGATGGTTATGCCTGATGCCAATAACAGTGTCATTGAATGGGCAGGCCTCTATTGGCAGGCATTGGTATCAGACACCGTTACCCTCGATGGTCACAGCATTCGTATTAAAAACGGGACAGATGCCTATGAGACTATAACCTATGACAAACTTAACTACCTCTCCTCAGGCTTTTCAAACACAAATGCTTATGCCGCCTTTAAAGATGTCACTACCCTCTTGCAGACAAACAACTGGAAAGATGGGAACTATACGGTCGCTGACATACCGGTTTTCGAGGGACAGATCAGTGGCCTAGGAACCTATGGAGCCTGGTCGCTTGTCATCATCTACCGCAACGGCAATGAGAGTATTCGTAGTTTCTCCGTCTTCGACGGATGGCAACGTATTAATAATGGAGACAACACTCCCCTTGCGATTTCCGGTTTCTACACACCAAAATCTGGCGACATCAATGCCTCTGTCTCTGTTTTTACGGCAGAAGGGGATAAACATATCACCGGTGATACTCTCACCGTGGAAGACCAGACCAACGGCAATGCCGAAGTCACTTTGACAAAAGTTGCAAACAACACCTTCCATTCAGGCATTTATGGCGTACCGGCGCGATCGCCTAACCCTACCAACAACCAGGGTATCGATATCCACACCTATGCTCTGGGGAATGTTAATGGCGGTGTCGATGTCCTGGCCCATGAGCAGTCAGATCTGACCTTCCGTTTCAAATCAAGTGGTGATGTCTACTGGCCTTCGATGATCAACTTTTCAACCGAAGTCTATACACCAAGCTTCTGTTATGACTACGCTTATAAACAAAATGGGGTATACTTCACCGAGACCAACCCTGATATCTTGCGAGACCCGTATATTACAGGTACTGTCACCAACGGTGATGATATTGAGGTCACGCTGTATATCCTAAACCGTGAAGATTCAGACATCAAAGCCAAGAACCTCTCCCTTTCCATCAATGACATCAACACGACCCAGGCCATTTATAAACGTGAAACAGTAGAGATCTTGAATCCAGAGGAAGTCGTTCCTTTAGCCGTACCGGACAGCAGTCTTATAGTTTCCGACAGTGATATCAACAATATCCAGTTCGAAGATGTCGCCGGGGGACAATATTTCTATACCTACTATACACTGACACCCGACCTACCTGTCGGCCTAAACAATGAGATGAACATATCGCTCAATGCTAATTTTACTTATGACCTCGTTCTACCTACTCCTAGCGGTGGCGAAGTCGTCATCCCTTCTACTTCAAGTGCCGGTGGCACAAATCTGCCGCTGTGTGCTGCCGGTGGTGCCTATATCACAAAAGCAGCCTGGGATATCTTCAATGTCGTTGATACTGATATCTATGCCCAAGGTGAATACTACAATATCCCCACTCAGGTCGTACGCCGGGTAGGAAACTTTTCGGTTGTTGCCTATGATGACAACAGTTCACATGTGAACAATACCGAAACGCCAGACATGAACTCTACGACCCTCGTAGGTATCGACCTGATTGATGCCGGTTCATTTCAAAGTGTACAGTCTGCCTGTAATGAGGCGTCGACATCAAAAGGTATCACTCCTATCCTCTGGATGGCCTTTGATTACAGTCACACTATTGATCTCAAGCAGGAAATCGCCAATGCGATCGCCGATAACCGTCTTCAGATCAACAGTGTCGATGAATACTTTCCAAATGCCGTTAAAAATGCGGCATTCCGTATCTCATACCTGAGAACGAATAGTGCTGATGAAGACCTTGTAAAAACGGAACCTGTCGGAGGTGGGTACCTTAAACTCCTTAACTTTACCGAGCTTGTCCAGGATATTGGTGAATGTAAGCAACCGGTTAAAAAGTTTGAAGACCCGAATAACAATCTGACAACTACTTTGGTACCGGTCGCCTGTGCCAATGCCGGTAATGCAGGTCTTTCCCCATTTGAGATGCAGCGTTGTATGGAGTGTCTCTTCGGATATAACACGGATCATATCTGTTCACGTGACAATTTCTCCATCCGTCCGGAGAGTTTTAATGTCAAGATCAATGACACCAACCAGTCAAACGTAGTCAAAACGAGACTGGCTGATGATGTCACTGGTGTCGCAGCACCAAGTGGAGCTGTACTTGATATCGCTGCAGGATATCGCTATAACTTTGAAGTCAATGCAACAAGCCATGTAGGCAATGAAGCCACTCCGGGATACTCAAGATATTTCAATCCGGTTTTCCCAACTGATTTCAATGCAACACTGCTTTGGGAACCGACAAATCCTGCTGTCAACCCGTTCTGTAATGATACTAACAACACATCCCTTGCCTTTAACATGATCAACGGTGAGATCGATGCCCTGGGTGATCACAACAATGTCGGAGAGTATCGTTTCAATATTGTGGACAAAGGATGGACACGCGGTGACTGGGACCCTACCTACATGCAACACCATATAGACAATCCGACCTATTTTATCGGTGGGGCGACCGGGACCGACTGTGATATGTCCAGCTCGGCTATCGTAAGTAATGCAACAACTACAACGATAGATGCCGGAACAGGTGAACTCGACAATATCAATGGTTGTACCATAAGCAGTAACAACCATGACAATAACGATGCCAATATAAGATATCGTGACTATGATCTGGTATTACATCCCTATGACTTCAATGTCACTGCTGTGCAATTTGAAAGAGGTATGTTTGCATCTCCAGCCCCTATCGGTCTAGGATCAGCACATTATGTCTATATGAATGATGTCACGGATGACACAAACATGTCGGTTCGTTATATCGGGCAAGTCCGTGCTGTTGGTGCAAGTCAAGTAAATGTAGATAATTTTGTAGCAAACTGTTATGCAGAAAATGTCAATTTAAGTATTAATACATCGGCATTGCCAGCCACTCCTACGATGAACTTCCGTCTACAGGAACGAAATATCACCGGTCAAATCTTTAGTGACACCAACGGAACTTTCGGTGGAGGAACAACATTAAATTCAACACAAATATTATCTACGAATTTTACGAAAGAGTATAAAGGGACATCTGATATGAGCTTTAATTTCAATCTCGACAGAACTGTCAACAACGCGATCAACCCTATTACACTCGATCATGATGACTTTAATGTCTCATGCCAATTCCCATTGAATTGTGACAGCAGTGCAGATATGTTGCCAAACTATGAACCAAGTAATGGTATTGAAGGAAATGCTACTATCACTTATATTTATGGCCGTGTGCATTCACCACGTCAACGTGTGGCTAATCCTAATCCTGCAATCAATGCCAATGCCACCATACCGCTCTATTACGAATTTTATTGTGACGGAGCAACCGGTTGTAATATTGGAACCTATGCAGTCCCTCCTGTAGCACCAATCTCACCTATCGGTCTTCTCAGCCCGGATGATGTACGATGGTACTCTCAAGCATTGCATAATATCGCAAGAGATGGAAATGCTACGGCAACACAAGCACGCAGTGTTGTAGATAATGCCCTGATCATCACAAGGACAATTGACCCAGGTGCACAAACCGCAAGCTATACCTATAACGGGAACAAGGGTTATCCGTATAAAACAACGATAGAGTTATCTGCTCCGTCTTGGCTTATCTATAACCGTTTTGATGCAGCCGCAACGGTCAATAACTTTGAGCTGGAATTCTTCTCTACAGGTCAGTTTGCCGGTGAAGACAACAGTAAAGTCAGTGTGGATGCAAACACCTCAATCAATGTTAACAGGAGAATCTCGTGGTAAGATATGCCTTTACGATGATAGAACTGATCTTTGCCATTGTCATCATGGCGATCGTTTTTATCAGTCTCCCTATGGTCATGATAAACAATGCCAATACAATCGAAGACAACCTTGTACAGGAAAGTATCTTCCTGACATCATCAAAGCTCAATCAAGTCTTGACCTTTAAATGGGATGACAACAGCTCAGATCCACTAGAGACAACGCTGAGTACTTCTGATGTTATAGATGTCACCAATGGTGCAGCCGCATTGGATCGTAATACCAGTGATTTTAGAATCGGTCATTTTCAAGAAGACAAACACCGACGTATGACACCAAGCGGTAACCCCCGATCAGCAACGGCCATAGGCATGGAAGTGGCTGGTGTCTATGATGATATTGATGATTTTGACAACCAGACCTATAGCATTAATATCGTACCCGCTAATCAGGAGATCGCAAAGTTCGGATATAAAAAGAATTACCGAGCTGATGTCAATATCACTTATATTAACGACAACAACTTTGCCAATGCTACAAACTATGCAAGTAACAACATCGATTTCATCTTATCTACAACAGCTGTCGCTGCGACGACCAACCTGAAGATGATCGAAGTATCCATAGAACAAGAGGACTCACCCGGCGATTGGAATCCGACACTTTTATTACGTTCGTATGTTGCAAATATCGGTGAAACCGATTATTTCAAGAGGAGATATTAGATGAGGAAAAGGGGTTTTACATTAATCGAGATGGTCTTTGTCATCGTTGTCATGGGGATATTGGCCAAATTTGGTGCTGAGATCTTTAGAAACATCTACCAAAACTATATTAACTCTACCGCCAACAATGAGCTCCAAAGTGACACGGAGTTAGTCTTGCAACAGATCGGGAATCGTCTTCAGTACCGTATTAAAGAATCGGTTATTGCTCGTCGTTCAAATGGCGACTTTGACCCTTTGACCTCAGTCACTGACTCCAACTATACCGCTTTTGAGTGGATAGGCTACGATATAGACGGCTGGCTCGGAAACGGCTCTTCGACTAAACCGGCATGGACAGGGTTTATCGATGTTGATGCTATCGATACTGCCAATGCCGATGAAGACACTCTCTTTTCTCCTGAAAGCAATACAACGGCAATCAATAATATTATTGCTGCATTAAGCCCTTCAGCAGCCGGCATAGGAAATGCCGCCATCTTCTTTACCGGTGAGAACTCTGATGTTAGAACGGATTATGATTGGAATAATGCCACGGGTCAGCTTACGACGCAGAGTAATGTCGCTTCGCACCGGATTCAAGCAGGAGCCAATATCCAACAGTTTGATGATGCTACGGGGGCTGATTTCAATGGCACCGATATCTATGAACAATATCAGCTTTCGTGGACAGCTTATGCCTTAGAGCTTGTCGATGGAAACCTGACATTGTATTACGACTATCGTCCTTGGGATGGGGAGAACTATGTTGCAAATGGAACTCCCGCTGTATTGATGCAGAATGTTTCAACCACTAAACTTCGAATCATAGGTGATATGATCAATATCCAGGTCTGTATCAGTGAAAATAATATAACGGGGAGTGAGTATTCAATATGCAAAGAAAAAGCAATCTTTTAAAACCCTACAGTACTAAAAACAGACGCGGTATTGCTATGATATTGGCAATTGCTTTTTTACTCGTAGCAGGTGTTATCATGGCAATCATGATCAGAATGACGGCACAGACGACGAAACGCACAGGTGACATCTATTTTCAAGAACAGGCACACCTTTTAGCCAGAAGTGCAACAGAGTTTGCATTGCTTGCAATATCAGGGCATAACAGAGCTGGCGGAAACTGTCTGACAAATATCAACATACAATATCCTAATGCCGTAGCTCCCATCTATGATATTAATACGACTATCCAATACATCGGTCTACAAAGTTTAGGTGCGACCTGTGCTGCCAACTCATTGATTGACGATATTGTTACATCCGAATCCAACGGGACAATACTGATAGACACCTATGTCTCAACCTCCAGCACTGTCAACCTCAATGAACCGGTACGCTTCCATCGCCGTACAATGCAGAAACCGTAGGCTGACTTTAAAGAAACCTTGATATGGGTTTCTAGCTGTCTAAAGACTGACTTTCACACCTGCTTTTTTTTAAAAAACATCCCTTAAGAATTCACGCGTTATAATCTATTAACTTTGTAACAAAGGATACTCTATGAACATCAGTATGGTTGGACGTCATGTAGAACTTACCGACGCGATTAAACAACAGATTGAAGCTTCTATTGATACATTAAGCAAGTTTAATTTAGATATTATCTCTGTACGCGCCATTGCTTCAGGCGAAGAGAAAAAGGGACATAAAGGAAAAGGTGTCAGTATCGAGTTTACGATCAACCTTCCCAACAAGAACACTATTGTCATCAAACAGCGTGATGATGACCTCTATGCTGCGATTGATGTAGCGACCAACCGTGCCCAAAAGGCACTTCGCCGTCATCATGATCGTATCCGCGATCATAAAAAAGAGGGATATAACGAAGCAAAATCTGCTTCAAAAGATATCAATATGAGTGATGAAAAAGAGGGTGTCGAAGACGAGATCGTCCCGCATGAACTTGAACTCTATAAACCGCAGGAAGTCCAGGATGTCCTGGAAGCCTTAAAAGAATCGGGCAAACAGTTTGAGATCTTTAATGATAATGACGGGAAGACGCGCGTACTTTACAAACGTAATGACGGACGCTTCGGGCTCTATTAGGAAAACGACTTACCTTGTCACTATAACTCAGCGATCTAGCTGTTTGATATAACCCTGGACTTCAGAGATGATCTGTTCATCTTCTGCCATGTCCACATACTTAAAACTCTCCCCGCTCTGTTCACTACCGCTTAAAAGGTCTCCACTCTTTCTATACTCCAGGTCGAGTTTCGCTATATCAAATCCGCTCATCGTCTGTGCAAAAGCCTCAAGCCGTTTTGATGTCGGCATGTTGGTATAGAGATAACAGTACCCCTTTAAGCCCGTACGGCTCACACGTCCACGCAATTGATGCAAGGTCGAAAGTCCAAGCCGTTCAGCCCCCACGATGACAACCGTACTCAAACGAGGCAAAGATATCCCCACCTCGACAACCGTCGTTGCAAGAAGGATATCGCCGCTTTCGCGAAAATCGATCAATACCTGTTCCTTGTTCTTATCCTTGCCATGTGTGACAAAGACCCTTTCAAACCTGCTCTCCCAAAAGCCTCTTGCTTCATCAATGCTCTGGTAACCAATCGCCTCACTCTGCTCGACAAGAGGATAGACGATCAATATCTGATGCTCTAGGGCGATCTCGGCTTTGATATGCTCCAGAAGTTCGGGGAACTCCTGTTTGCGTATGATATGGGAGTCAATGTCTTTCTTAAAGGGTGTCTGCATAATCAAAGAGACATCCAAAAGCATACTGTTGATCATTGCCTGTGTCCGGGGGATAGGTGTCGCGGAAAACTGTAAAAAATGCGGACGGGCACGCGATTTTTCCATAAGCTTTGACAAGCGGTTACGCTGCGCGGTGCCGAAACGGTGCTGCTCATCTATCATGACCAGGGCGACTTCCGGTAACGTCCGGTACAAGAGCGCATGCGTACCGATGATAAAGTCATACGTATCAAGCTTCTCTTTCTTGCTCCGGTTGGTCACCAAAGCGATTTTCATCCCCGCAGGCAAGAACTTCTTTGCCTCCTCAAAGAGCTGGTTGGCGAGTACTGTCGTAGGTGCCATCAGAACCGAACGGTGTTCCCTTGCCATATAGGCACATGCCAGGATCACCATAGTCTTACCCGCACCAACATCACCCACGACCATCCGTCTTGCTGCCGTATCTTTTGAGAGATCATGCTGGATCTTCTTGATCGCACGCATCTGATCCGAGGTCAATTCAAAAGGAAGGCTATTTGTCCAATTTTCATATTCTGCTTCAATAGATACCAATGCCCGGTATGACTCTTTTTTTGATGCAAGCAGTCTAAGATGATTGAAAAGCTCTGCAAACTTGAGCGCATGCAGGTTGTTATGATACTCAACGCTACCCTCTTTGACAGGAAGTCTGTTGGGAAAATGCAGAGCCACCAAACGTTGTGAAACAGCCTCATCAAGCCCCTCTTTTTTCAAGTTTTCTACAGTAACATACCGTTTTACCAGGTTCCTCATCACATCGGCACGCAAAGCACTTTTATAGCTTGCGACTATGCCTCCTGCCTCTTTGACTATCTTGGGCTGTATAATCTGAAGCGTTGAAAAATTGACTTCAAGCTTTCCGTAGAGAAAAAAACGTTCACCGACAATGAACTGACGTCGATGATACGGTTTGGGCTGAAAGATAATCGCATCCATCTCCTGATTAAGATTGAAACAGAAAAGACGCAGTTTGATGAATTTTAAGGATGGGGAAAAAGATTTTATCTCAGCGTCTATCAGCTGAGACTGTCCAACCTGAGCCGTAGTATGAAGATTTCTATCTTCATAGACTGAAGGCAGCAGAAGTGCAAGTTCAATACAATTTTTTTTCCCAAGCTTTGAAAACCTGGGAAGATCTACCGCATCAATCTCAACTTTCATAAAAAGTCTACTGTGTGACTATCGCATATGAAAGGTCGAGTATCTCTTTATGTTGTGCAATAAACGCATTTAGATCAGCCAGTTTCAAGGCCTCGATCTTGTCAAGTTCAAGCTGGGAGTTGTTTAATGGAGCACCTTTATAATAATCCAAAAATGTTCGGTTCAGGCGTTGTGAAAGTGTCTCGACACGTAAAGGCTCACTCCCCAGAAGGAACTTCTTGGCATGGTCTAGCTCCTCTTGTGTCACACCCTTGTCGACAAATGTCCTAATAACCTCATTGACACTCTTTCTTGCTTCGTCCTGCGACTCAAGTTTCGTCTGCAGATAACCGGAGAAATAAGAGTGTGAGCGATTGACATGAACACGTCCATAAGCTGAATAGGCCAGCCCTTTTTGCACACGGATCTCTTCCATAAGACGTGAGCCGAATCCACTTGAGCCAAGGATAAAGATGGCGACACGTGCCTTATAATAATCGGCATCTCCTACTTTCATATCAAAAGGGCTTCCAAAATAGACATAGGCCTGTTCTGTCTTTTTGCGAACGATCTCCTCATCTATTTTAGGGTTAACACTGTAAAACGGCAGGTCTGACATCTTACCTTTGTTCAGTCCCTGTAAAACAGCTTGAAGCTTGCTGTCGGCTTCTTCCGCGCTGATATCACCGCCAACGACACCGATCGCTCTGCTGGTGACGATGCGTTCATCGATAAAGGCTTTAATGTCATCAAGTTTCAATTCAGTGATGCTCTCTTTTGTTCCCATAGGAGGCTGCGCCAATACCGTGTTTTTGAACAAGAGCGATTTCAATGTCATTCCTGCAACATAATCCAGGTCTGTGCTTTTGCGCTCGATCTCACCCAGGGTCACCGTCTTGACCTGTTCAAGTGCCTCTTGGGTAATATTAGGGTCATTCAGCAATGCCGTCAATGCCTCAATTCCTTCATCCAGATGCTCTTTCAGACAGGAAAGCTCGAATACAAAGGTCTCCGATCCGGTGTGCGTTGAGATATGAATTGCCTTCGCATCAAGTTTTTTTGCAAAAGCTGTCGAGCCTAGTGTTTTCGTTCCTTCGCCATATAGTTTTGCAACACTGCGAGAAAGTCCCGGATAATTATCATTGAAGACAGAACCTCCGTTTTGAAAGACCACCTGCATTGAAACGATTGGAAGACGTCCATCCTTTTCATAGATCAAAGGTACCTTCGTACCATTGACATCAACTTCTAAAATCTCACTTCCCATCATTACCTCACAAATTAATAAAAGCGCTATTACGACTTGTTTCACGCAAATTTCTCCAGTGTCTCATACGCAGTGTTACGAATCGCTGGTATCTCTCCGATGTCATGGATCAGGCTTATCATCTCTTCTTTTGCCATTCTAAACCCTGCTCCGGCACTTTTGACCACATTCTCTTCCATCATCGTCGAGCCTAGGTCATTGGCACCGAACTTCAGCGCCATCTGCCCAATATAAGGGCCCTGTGTTACCCATGAGCTCTGAATATTGGGGACATTGTCCAAAAAGAGACGCGAGACAGCCAAAAGACGCAAATAACGATTCGACGAAGGCTTGTCGATATCCGGTATCTCTTCTACCAGCTGTGTGTTCTTGCCCTGGAACGACCACATGATAAATGCTCTGAATCCGCCAGTCTCATCTTGAAGCTGACGTACAAGGTTCCAGTGCTCAACAATCTCCTCATCCGTCTCGACCGTGCCGAACATCATCGTTGCCGTTGATTTTATCCCAAGACTGTGTGCTGTTCTGTGAACATCGATCCATACGGATGAATCATGCTTTTTAGGTGCGATGATATCGCGCACACGGTCACTTAGGATTTCTGCTCCAGCACCCGGGATAGAGGATAGCCCCTTGGCTTTAAGACGCTCAAGCACCTCTTTGATAGAGATCTTTGAGACCTTGGCAATAAAATCGATCTCAATCGCTGAAAATGCATGAATGGTGATCTGTGGATACTTCTCATGAATATGGCCCACCAGATCTTCATAAAAATCTATTTTCAACTTGGGATGTACACCGCCTTGAAAGAGGATCTGTGTCCCGCCGATGGCAACAAGTTCATCGATCTTCTGGTCGATCTCTTCATGCGAGAGGATATAGGCGTCGTCCTCTTTGGCATGACGATAAAAAGCACAAAACTTGCAGTCGACCCAACAGACATTCGTATAATTGATGTTTCTATCGACAATGAAGGTCGTTATACCCTCTGGATGCAACTCTTTCTTTCGTGCACTTGCCATTTTTCCGAGTTCTTTCAGGTCAGCCTCGCGTATTAACTTAAGCGCTTCCTCACTGGTCATTCTGCTCATTTTTTACCCTTTAAACGTGCTTTGTCGGTAATGCTGTCCATACCTTTGTTGATCTGATTGGTCAGTGTGTCTGATGTCAAAAGATGATGGTCTTTTATCCACGAACCATCCCGGTAAGCGATTTTCACCTGGTCTGATTTGTCTTTATAGACCAGGATACGCAGGGGAAGGTCCAAAGCAACTTTCATATCTTCTTGCATCAAAAATGTGCCGACTTTTGGGTTGCCAAATATAATGACCTTGGACTCATTGAGTTCCATATCGGCCATCTTGGCATTGCCCTGATGATTGATCACGGCGAAAACACCGAACCCTTTTGCTTTGACGATCTGTTTGATGTTCTTGATCGTCTCATCCACTGAGTACTCACTTGGCTTGACAATAATATCACCGGCAAAAAGTGATGAGGCAAGTGTCAATATCATCAAAAACATTCTCATGAATAAGCCTTTCATTTTTCTTTACTTCATATATCCGACAACGGATATCCGCACACCTTATACGACCCAGGTGTAGTTCAAAAGCGAAGAGGCACCTTGATCAGACTATTTAGATTTGGATATCGCGTCCAGTACTCCATTGATAAACTTAGGAGACTGCTCTGTCCCAAATGCCTTCGTGATCTCAATCGCCTCATTGATAATGACGGCTGTATCAAGATCACCAAAAAGTATCTCATACGCACCCAAACGAAGTGTAGCACGTTCAATAGAACCCAAACGGTCAAAATCCCAATCCGTCAGGTTTGCTACGATCTTCTCATCGATCTCCTCAAGATGATCCATTACTCCCTTGAAAAGATCCAGAGCAAACTCACGCTGCTTGTTACGGATCTTTTTCTCTTCAAGGATCTCATCAGAGAAATCAGCTATCGTCTGATTACCGAGGTCATAAGCGTACAACAGACTGACCACAGCCATTCTTGCATGATGTCGTGTCGCCATTATGCCTCGATCTCTGCATAAAGATTCAACATCTCGATCACAGTGACCATCGCCTCACCACCTTTGTTCCCTGCTTTAGAGCCGGCACGCTCGATAGCCTGTTCGATAGTATCGACCGTAAGCACTCCAAAAGAGACCGGTTTACCGTATTTAAGTGCCATCGTTGCAACACCTTTGGTCGCTTCGGCAGAGATATAATCAAAGTGAGGTGTAGCTCCACGGATAACTGCACCGACACAACATACGGCGTCATATTTTCCTGATGCCAATGCTTTTTCAAGTGCTAAAGGCACTTCAAAAGCACCCGGTACCAGAATAAGTTCCAAATCGTTTTCATTTCCGCCATGACGGATATAAGCGTCTTTAGCACCCTCTACCAGACGGTCCGTGATGATGTGATTGAAACGCGAGTTGATGATCGCGATCTTTTTACCCGGTACTACCTGTAGTTTTCCTTCTACTATTTTCATAAGTCGTCCTCTGTCAATTGTAATATTTCAGTTCTTATCTCTGTGAGATGAAATTAACGTGATTATATCGAAGATACCTCTTTTATCTTCTGAAGTTTTTCAACCAGTCCTGAAAGCTCATCGAGTTTGACCATATTCGGACCATCTGAAAGTGCGATTGAAGGATCAAAGTGAGTCTCGAAGAAGTATCCGTCTACACCGACTGCCGCTGCCGCTTTTGCAAGGTATGGGACCATGGATGAATCACCTCCAGTCTTCCCGCCGGCTGCGCCTGGCATCTGAACACTGTGGGTTGCATCGAAGATCACCGGTGCATAGTTTTTCATGATGACAAGCGAGCGCATATCAACGACCAGGTTCCCGTAACCAAAGGTCGTACCACGTTCACACAGATAGACCTTATGCTTCAAAGAGTTCTCATAGCTCGCCTCTTTACAGCCACGCGTGTTAAGGACTTTAAGTACCGGGTATTGCATATCCGAAGGCGAAAGAAACTGGCCTTTTTTGATATTGATGATACATTCTGTCTTTGCAGCTGCAACAAGAAGATCTGTCTGTCGGCATAGAAAAGCAGGTATCTGAAGGACATCAACGACCTTTGAGACCGCCTCTACCTGATGTGTTTCATGAATATCTGTGACGATCTTGT
Organism: Sulfurimonadaceae bacterium; assembly: GCA_041572615.1. Taxonomy (GTDB): domain Bacteria; phylum Campylobacterota; class Campylobacteria; order Campylobacterales; family Sulfurimonadaceae. Next base: position 4,880 of record JBFFSC010000005.1, on the reverse strand, counting down.
AGCCAAAAGTGTCCTTGACCTTCTGTAGTATCCGCATACCTTCTTCGACACCGGGACCCCTGAAGCTCTCCAATGACGTTCTGTTAGCCTTGTCAAAACTGGCCTTAAAGTAAAAATCAATCTCAGGGTTCTCATGATAAGGCTTCAAAGCCTCGGCAATCTTCATGATGTTTTCTTCACTCTCGATGACACATGGGCCTGCAAAAAGTACCATTTCTATCCTTTCTGGCGCTTCTAGGCTGAAGCCTGATGCAGAATTTATACTAAATTTAAATTCGTAAAACGCCGATACACCCGTCGCTAAAGCATAAGCGGAGTATATTTCATATGGTGTGATTATATCTTATTTTTTAACGACAAGGATACCGGCAAAAAAGATTGCCAGGATTCCAAAGGAGGTCGTGGCATTTGGCAAAGCATCCCCCATGAAAAGACCGATGATGATGGCAAAGACGATATTTGAATAGGAAACGGCACCGACGATACCTGCTTTGGTGACACCATAAGCCTTTGTCATATAGATCTGTGCCATTGTCGCAAATAGGCCAAGACCGAAGATATAAAACCAGTCCATACCAACAGGCACCGTGAATTTGGCAAACATAAAGTCAAGTTCATCGACATAGAGATAAGGTTCCAACATCAGTAAGACCAGAGGTCCGATCGTACCGACACTCATGAACGACAATACTATGGAACGTGTATCATAATAGTTGCGCAGTTCCCGTACGGAAGTATAAGCCAAGGCCGCACCCACACCCGAAAATATTCCCAAGAGATCCGTTTTCTCCAGCATAAGACCTTCAGGTTGCGTAATGAGAACTATCCCGATGAAACCGATAAAGAGGGCTACCCATCCGTAGATGCTCATCTTCTCCTTTAAAAAGAGATACGCAAAGAAGGCGGTAAAGATCGGTGATGTCTTGGAGAAGGTCATCGCATCAGCCAAAGAGATATATGCGATATTATAGAAGAAAGCCAATAGTGCCAAAAACCCCATCAAACCGCGAAAGAAAAGCAGAAAAGGCTTCCCCCCCTTTTGAACAAGGGGTGCCTTTATTACCATAAAGCCGATCAACACGACACCAAAGACATTTCTGAAAAAGACAACCTCCAAAGAGCTCATACTCTGACTCAACTCTTTGGCAAAGGCACCCATGACTGCAAAAAGGAGAGAGGCAAAAAGCATATATAAGACACCCCTATCCATTGAAGATATTTTCTCTACCATTTATTTCCCATTTTTTAATGATAGAATTCTATAAAAATTTGTATTAATTTCAAGGAAGAATTTATGTTTAATCTCATCATCTGGGGAATCGTCATCTATGTCTTGTACCGGGTCTATAAAAGCTATCAACGTTTCCAACGCATCTACTATACCCAGGAACAGTTCAAAAGTATGCACGTTACCAAGGAAGCCATCGCATCAAGTGAACTGGGACTTTTTGTCGCCCTGTGTGCCAAGGTAGCCAAGGCTGACGGACGGATAGATGAGCTTGAAGCAGAACTGATCGGTAATATGTTTAATGATATTTCCCGTGTCTTTCCCCACCCGCAAAAAGTCAAGGAGTATTTAAAGGAGATCTTCTCAGAAGAGAAACAAAAGCCAAGAAACGTTGACAGCGTCGTCTCTCAACTCTATGTACTTATCCACCGTGACAGAGCAAAACGTCAGATGATGATGAGTTTCTTGATCAATATCGCTTTTATTGACGGAAAAGTCACCCATGCTGAAGAGAACCTGCTGACGAAAATCGCAGCTTTCTTGCACTTTAGCTCCAATGAGTTCGAGTCCATGATGGATCAGTTCCGTTCAAGTTTTTCAAGTACGACAGTACACAGCTCCATCGATGAGGCCTATAAGATTCTGGGTGTCTCCCCTTCAGATGATATGAAGACGATCAAGAAAAAATATCGAGACCTCGTCAAGCAGTATCATCCCGATATCATTCAGGCACAAGGTGCTGATGAACACTATATTCAGGATGCCACACGCAAAATACAAGAGATCAACGATGCCTATGAGGTGATCAAGAAACAGAAATCCTAGACTGTTTTACCTCAGCCCTTTTTGATAATTCTGGATCTTCTGTTTCATCTGATTAAAATGGTTAAACTCAAGATGCATGAAAGTCAGACCAACGTATAAAAGAGCCATCATGCTCCATACGATGGCAAACTGCCGTTTTGGCGTCTTGACCAGATAAGAGATCAACAGGTTCAACTGCACATAGTTCCCCACCCCCGATATCATATACAAAAAGAGATAGACCACGATGACACTGATGCTGGGATCGACCCAGAGTATCAATCTGTCAAGCTCGCTCTTGGCAAACTCACCCAAATATCTATAACTCAACAGACTCACAAGTACGAAAATCAAAAGCTTAAAGAGCAAAAACAGACCCCTGTCTTTGAAGAGCCTTCCAAGATTGACCTTCTCATGCAGTGCAAAAAGAACATCAAAGATCAAAAAAGAGAAAAGCAGTGTAATGATAAGTGATTCGATCAGGTCCGTTGTCAAAGAGAAAAAGATCATAAATAGCAGAACATGATAACCCAGTTTTTGATCAAGTCTGTTCTTCACATAGAGCTGGGCAATGCTGTCACGACTCTCCAGAAGCTTCTTGCCTAAAAACGTCCAGAAGAGAAAAAGCACGACAAAGGCACCCAGCCCTACAATGATCAAGCGTGCGTTCATGCTAAAAAGAGCAGAAGCCTTGATAAAAAGAAGGAAGAATGCCCCTGCTAAAAGAGGGATTCCGATGATATACAGTGGCAGTTTGATGTAAAACATGATCAGTCGTGAAGCATCCGCGTCTTGTATCAATGTGCTATATGTCATGGAGAGTCTTTTGTTGGCGATGATCAGACGAAGGGGATAATAGAGCACCAGTGTCAGGACAAGGAAAAGTGTCGTTGTCACTGCACGTGTCGGATCATAGGCATTAAAAAAGGTCAATGCAATAAATGCAATGGCCAAAAACAGAAAAGAAAATGATGCTAATTTTTTGGAGAGTCTGGAAATCATGCGTTTATCTTACACTATTTTTGCTAAGATTGTGTCTTTCATAACACAATGACAGAACGTACTGTATTTAGGATTATTTTTGGGTAACTTGTTCCTGGCAATCGCTGCGATTTATGTTTTTATTCTTGTCGGCTACAGTGCCAAATACTTTTTTAAAGAACGCATCGATGAAAAGTCATTCAACCTTCTTTCTGTCTATTTTCTACAGGCTTTTCTGACGTTTTGGGGACTTCTTAAACGTCCTATTGACACAGAGTTTTTGCTCGCACCTCTGATCTATATTATCATCGTTTCCATCATCCTTATCCTGAGCTTCTTTTTGGCACGCCAATTGTTCACTAACCCCAAAGAACGCTCCATCGCTACGATATCTGCGCTTATTGGAAATACAGGAAACCTGGGCATTCCTATTGGTATCGCGATCTATGGAGAAGAGAGTATCCCCTACACGACACTCATCAATCTAACCAATGTCTTCGTCGTCTATACACTGGGAGTCTATTTTTACTCACGTGGAAACTTCTCGATGAAGGATTCTATTCGCAATATATTTAAACTTCCACCGCTGTGGTTTGCTATCCTTGCACTCACTCTTAATTTCTTTAAAGTGGAACTGCCTGCAGAAATTATGAATGCTTTGGGAATGGGTGCTTATGCCAGTATGGTCTTGCAGCTTATTATACTGGGTATGTACTTCTACAGCGTCAAACTAGAGCATCTGAACTTAAAGCTTATCACCCATGTCAACGTCGTCAAGTTTATCCTTCTGCCGGCATTGGCTTTTTTCATTCTTCAGTTTACGCCACTTTCGACAATGATCAAAGGTATCATCTTTTTAGAACTCTTTATGCCATTAGCCGTCGCCAATGTCAATTTAGGGTCACTTTATGAATGCAAACCCAAAGATATCACCGCACTCATATTTATCTCTTCTCTACTTTTTTTAGGATTGAGTTTTTTCGCACTTTTTGCCCTGGAACGGCTTTAACCCTCATCCTCTGTCTCCAGCATCTCAGGCGAGATACCTATGATCCAGTCATAGGCGATGACAAAAGGCTTCTTATCTGCTTCGACAAGATAGAAGTGACTGCTGCCTTCCATCAGGTCCGGGGTGATCAACTTTGTCTTTTTCACCTCATCGGGACGCATCTTTAAAAGTACGACAGCTTTCTTGAACACCTGCATCGCTTCGGAAGCATGAGGGTCTGCATACTCGATTCTGTCCCCTTTGCGGATCAAGGAACGCTTGAGGAACTCAAAGCTTCCCAATACTTTAAGGAACAAAGCCACCCCAAGCAGCACTGTGATCACGGCAGCACTCCAATGCAAAGCCGACAGAATAAAGCCGATGCTCAAAACAGATATCAGGTAAAAGAAGAAGAACACGGCTGTAAACTTTTCAAAGACGAGTACCCGAAAGACACTCAACATCCCTTTTAAAAGATGTGAATAGGCGTGAAGGTTCTCTTTAATCTGATTCAAAATCTTTTTCCCAAAAGAAGTTGATCCACTCTTTGGCTTCATGAACACTGAAATCAGGCTGGATAACGGCTGAGGGTTTATAAAACAGAGATGCCACTTTAAACTCTACTGCCGGGAACTTCAGTTTTAGAATCTGTAAAACCTCATGCATCGTCTCTCCACTGTCAACGATATCATCAAGGACCAAGACCCTCTTTGCATCTTTTAGTTCAGGGATGTTGAAGACCTCACAGTGCTCTCCCTTTTTCTCTTTTTCATACAATACGGAATTGATCGTAAACAGGCGCCTGTTGTCTACGGCATTGGCAAAGGCATGCCCCAATGTCATACCGCCGCGGGCGATCGCAATAAGCGTATCTGCCTT
>JBFFSC010000004.1:0-37692 GCA_041572615.1 Sulfurimonadaceae bacterium | reverse complement strand
GTCTTTTGTGACAACATACGCTGTTTACCTGCAATATTGATGATATGCGCGTACTCTTTCTGGTTGATTATGATCTCGGTTGTTGTGAAGTAGGCGAACAGAGCCCATGCTGCGAGTGTACCGAAGACGAAAATATAGATATATTTGAGATCAAACATCATTGTCCTTCTCCTAAAATAGTAGCATAAAAAAAGAGAATCGGTTTGATTATATAGTAGGCGGATAAACTATATAATAAATTATATAGTTTATCCGTGCATCAAGCTATGAGACTAAAGAAGTGAAGATTTAATGAATGTTTCCATCTTTTCAACGACCTCTTCTATTGAAGATTCACCGCTGATTTTGCTTAAAAGGTTTTGCTTGCTGTAAAACTCCTGGATCTCGGGCAGGGGATCCATATAGACTTTCATGCGGTTGTTGAAGACTTCGTCATTGTCGTCAGCACCGCGTGCACGCCCAAGAACCCTTTCTCTTGCTGTCTCTTCTGAGACTTCGACCTCGATGACATTCATAAGCGCTATGTTTGTCTCTTTTTTAAGGTAGTCGTCAAGTGCATTCATCTGCTCGTTTGACCGTGGGTATCCATCTATAATGATCGTGTCGGTAGAAGCATTTTTAATGGCAGAGATAATAGTCTCGATGGCAATTTCGATGGGCACGATATTGCCTTTGGAGATGTAGCTGTCAATGATCTTTCCACGTTCACTGCCTGAAGCGACTTCTTCACGAAGCAGATCTCCGGTCGAGTAGTGTGTGATTATATCACTGTTGCGTTCTGCAATGAGTTCGGCATCGGTTGTCTTTCCTGAACCAGGGGCGCCAATAATGAGAAAGAGACTTTTCATCGATTAGGCGTCTTTTTTCGCTGTTTCTCTAATACGGATATGAAGATCACGTAATTGCGTATTATCAACAGGACTTGGTGCTTCTGTCAAAAGACATGAGGCTTTTTGCGTCTTAGGGAAAGCGATGACATCACGGATAGAACTCTGTTTGGTCAGTAGCATGATAAGACGGTCGAAACCGATTGCAAAACCACCATGAGGAGGTGCTCCGAACTTCAAGGCATCAAGAAGGAAGCCAAACTTGGATTGAGCCTCCTCCTCTTCGATTCCCATCAGTTCGAAGACTTTTGATTGAATCTCCTCTTTGTGGATACGGATAGAACCGCCGCCAAGTTCAGTCCCGTTAAGTACGATGTCATAAGCGATTGACTCAATATCTTCCAAATGTTCTTTGTCCATATCAGCTGGCATGGTAAACGGGTGATGGAGTGCTTTGACATGCCCATCTTCGATTTCAAACATTGGGAAATCGACAACCCATGTAAATGCAAATTCGTCAGGATCTATAATATCCATCTTTTCGTGTTCTGCTAAGAAATTACGGAAGCGTCCCATGTAGTCCCAGACGACTTTTTTCTCGCCTGCACCAAAAAAGACAACATCACCGACTTCAAGTTCACAACGTTCAACAAGTGCGTCAATATCTGATTGGGCGAAGAATTTAGTCAATGGCCCCTTAAGCCCATCTTCTTTCATCTGGAAGTATCCAAGGCCGGCTGCTCCGAATTTACGGACATAATCTTCAAAGCTCTTCATCTCACGTTTAGAGAAGATGGTGTCTCCCTGTGGTACTTTCAGTGCTTTGATACGGTGAGTCTTAGGCTGCGCCGCTATTTTTGTGAAGATCTCATTATCACATTTAGCGAAGATGTCGATAACATCAACCATCTCAAGACCATATCGAAGGTCAGGTTTGTCAGAACCGTATTTTTCCATGGCATTGGCATGCGTCATGCGAGGGAAAGGAGTCTGGACTTCAACGCCACAGGCAGTGAACATATCTTTTAAAAGTTTTTCGGCGGTAGCGATCACATCTTCTTGGTCGCAAAAACTCATCTCGACATCTATCTGGGTAAATTCAGGTTGACGATCCGCACGAAGGTCTTCATCCCTAAAACAGCGTGCGATTTGAAAATATTTGTCAAAACCACCGACCATCAATAACTGTTTGAAAAGTTGGGGAGATTGAGGAAGTGCATAAAACTCACCTTCGTGAACACGTGAAGGTACCAGGTAGTCGCGTGCACCTTCCGGTGTCGATTTTGTAAGGATTGGTGTCTCAACTTCAAGAAAACCAAGCTCGTCCAAAGAGTTGCGAGCGGCTATCGCTGCTTTTGAACGCAGGCGAAACGTCTCATAGGTTTTTGTGTTGCGCAGTTCAAGGTATCGATATTTCAGTTTTGTCTCTTCACCGACCTTTTCATCACCAATGACAAATGGAACGGCTTCTGAACGGTTTTCGATAATCAGTTCATCAACGATGATTTCTATTGTCCCTGTCTTAAGACGCGGATTGGTCAAGCCTTCACCACGGGCACGTACCTTACCCTTGGCAATCAGTACAAACTCATCACGAACACTGTCTGCTTTTGCGTGCGCATCCTTACTGTCAGCCGGGTCACATGTTAACTGGACCAGACCACTATTGTCTCTAAGGTCAATAAAAATAACACCACCATGGTCTCTATGGCTGTTTGCCCAACCAGCAACAGTAACTTCTTGGCCGATATGGCTCTCGTTTAAATCAGTACAATAATGCGTTCGCATGCATATCCTAAATAATAGAAATTTTTCGTGATTTTAACCAATACAAGCTTATAAGGCACTAATGTCCTTGCGAGTTCTTAAATTTCCTTTATGTCAAATCAACACCATGATGTTTGGGTGTTGTTTAAGCATTGTATCAATATACTTTCTCCCAATTAAAAGTAAAAGAGAACTTCGATGATGATGCAGCAGATTGATATGAGTTCACCAGAATTTCTGGCAGAGATGGAAAAAACAAAAAAGTTTACCGATAAAGTGAATAAGCAGTTTGATTATGTTTATAATCCAAACGAGGACGTGAACGAAGGTGTTCTGATGGGTCTTGCGCGTCACAAGATGTTGTACGGCAAGCGTTTTTGTCCATGTTTCATGGTTGAAGAGGGTGAGAACGGCAGCTTTAAAAGCGTAGATGATCGCATCTGCCCATGTTCTCAGGCGATCGAGCAAGAAATTCCTGAAGTCGGGAAATGTCATTGCGGAATTTTTTGTACGCCGGATTATGCTGCCAACAACGTCCAGTAGGGCAGTTTCTAAGAAAAACAAAACTTCAAACAAAACCATGGCAAATTGACATATTTTTTGCCATAAGATGCCACTTTAAGCTATAATATCCATATAAAACAAGACCACTAACAATAGAGAAAACATGACAGATTGCATTATCAAGAAACCTGAGCAGATTAAAAAAGTCGGAGTCGTGCTCCGTCCTTCATCTCCTGAAATCAAAGAGCAGTTCTTAATCGTCAAAAAGAGCTTTGAAAAGCGTGGTATAGAGGTCGTCTTGGACAACAGCGGCGCCCAAATGCTTGGTCTCATGGGTCAGGAGTTTGAGGTCATGTGTGAAAACAGTGATATTCTTGTTACGTTGGGCGGGGATGGAACCTTGATCTCCGCAGTAAGGCGTTCGCACGAATATGATATACCGGTCTTTGGTATACATGCTGGAAAACTGGGATTTTTGGCTGATATTGATCTGGCGGAACTGGATGACTTTATCAACAAGCTTGTTTCAGGAGACTACCGTATCGACAATCGTGCAGTTTTACGTGCAGAACTCATCACCAAAGAGGGGAGCACAAAACTTGTCGCTTTTAACGACATCGTCATGACACGTTCAAGTATCTCCAAGATGATTCATCTTGACACCTTTGTCGACAAGAAACCTTTTAACACCTATTTTGGTGATGGGGTCATCATCTCTACACCGACAGGCTCTACAGCTTATAACCTTTCTGCAGGTGGGCCCGTGCTGTTCCCATTGACGCAGGTCTTTGCCTTGACGCCGATATCACCGCACTCATTGACACAAAGGCCTGTTGTACTGCCTGGACATTTTACTATCGAGATAAAAACGCCGGATGCATCAGCTTTGGTCGTTGTGGATGGGCAGGACATGTATGACTTTGCAGAAGGGGATGTCATCAAGATACGCCTCTCTTCCAAACCAGCTCTGCTTATACACAGGGAAGAGTTCAACTATTTTGAAGTACTCAAAGAAAAATTAAGCTGGGGAAGCAAGTGATAGAACGCTTTTATTTACGAGACTTTCTCTCATTTGAAGAAGCAGAACTCGAGTTTGAGAAGGGCCTTGTCGTCTTTACCGGCCCAAGCGGCAGCGGAAAGTCGATACTTATGAGCTCCATCTTGGCTTCATTGGGACTTGATGAGGCCAAGGCCGCGCTGAGTGAGGCGACGATCAGTTATCCTGTCGCGCTTGACGAGGTGGGCATAGAAGAAGACGAACTGACGGTCTTCAAGCAGATCAAGAAGGAAAAAGTCCGTCATTTTATCAATAACCAGACTGTTTCTAAAAAGATACTGCTTAACCTTTCCAACACATTTGTGCGTCATTTGAGCCTGCGTGACTATTCCGACTTCAAGAATGAGAACCTTCTAGACATGATAGACCTGTTCTGCGTTGATGACGATATCAAGCATTTGGAAAAAATTTCGCAATACCAAGCATCGTTTACACGCTTAAACAATCTGAAAAAAGAGCTCGAGAAGATCTTGGAAGATGAAAAGAAGGTTTTGGAGCTGCGTGAGTTTGCTCAGTTTGAAATAACAAAGATTGATGCCATCTCTCCAATAGAAGGAGAAGATGAAGAGTTGATGCGGATAAAAAAAGAACTTTCAAAAAAAGAGAAGATCGAAGAAGCTATCTGTAATGCAGAAGAGCTTTTTAATTATGAGAATTCAGTGTCTCAGTCTCTTGAGCTCTTAGATATCGATTCTTCTTTTTTTGATGATGCGATGAATGAGTTAAGAGCACACTTTGAGGCATCACGTGAGCGATTGGCAGAGTTGGGCGAGTGCGATATAGAGGAGATCCTGACACGTATAGAGCAGATTTCAGAACTAAAACACCGATATGGAAGTGTTGAAGAAGCGATTGCATATAAGCTGCAAAAGCAAAAAGAACTGGAGCATTATGAAAACCTTGATGCACAAAAAGAGACACTAAGTACACAGATTCAAGTGCTTGATAAAGAGGTGAAAGATCAAGCTGAAAAGCTCTCCATGAAACGACAAAAAGCTCTCAAAAAGATACTTCTCTCTTTTAATGCATTTTTAAAACAGCTGTACTTAAGACCGGCAAGCATTAAACTAAGCAGTGAGGAACTTTCTTTGCACGGTTCAGACAGAGTCGAGATCGAACTTGATGGCACTGCCTTGGAAAAGGTATCCTCAGGAGAATTCAATCGTTTACGGTTGGCTTTACTAGCTGTTAAAAGTTTACAGGCTAATGAGGGTGGAATATTGATGCTTGATGAGATCGACGCAAACCTTAGCGGGGAGGAGTCGATGTCGGTAGCCAAGGTCTTGTCACATCTTGCAAAAGATTACCAAATTTTTGTCATCTCGCACCAGCCACAGCTTACTTCCCAGGCTGATCAACATTTCTTTGTACACAGAGACACGCAAAGCAGGGTCAAAAAACTTGAAGAAGAGGAGCGTATTTCCGAGATAGCACGCATGATTAGCGGTGACACGATCACGGATGAGGCGATCACGTTTGCCCGGAGTTTGGTGGAAGAGAAAAAATGTGTTTGATCTTTTCCGTACTGTTCTTTGTCCTGAGTGCTAATTTTTACCTGAACGGGTTTATGCTGCAGGCCATCATCACTTTCATTGTGGCGCTGCTCGCTGCTTTTTTCATGGGTAAAAATATTCGTTGCGGTATAGGCGGATGCAAGATTGAAACAAAAGAAGAAGATAAAGATGATAATTGACACACATATACACCTGGATAATGAACAATACATGGATGATGTTGATCAAGTGATCAATGATGCATTTGATGATAATGTCAATGGATTTGTAATACCGGGTGCGGACCCCAAAGACCTTTCACGGGCAAAGATGTTGTCAAAAAAATATGCAGAGGTCTATTATGCTGTGGGTATGCATCCTTATGATATGGATAAATATGATGAGGAAATCATACGAGAAAGTGTCAAGGATGATAAATGTATAGCTATCGGTGAATGCGGACTTGATTATTTCAGATTACCTGAGGACGAGAAGGAAAAAGAGGCTGAAATCCAACGTCAAAAAGATGTCTTTAGAGCCCAGATTCGCCTTGCAAACGAATATGATCTGCCTTTGATTGTACATATCAGAGATGCGAGTCATGATGCGAGAGTAATATTGGAAGAAGAACACTCAAAAGGCGGAGTGTTGCACTGTTTTAATGCGGATGAGGAACTTCTGCCTCTTGCAAAAATGAATTTTTATTTTGGCATTGGCGGTGTCTTGACATTTAAGAATGCACGAAAGCTTGTCAATGTGTTACCAAAAATCCCAAAAGAGAGGCTTGTGATTGAAACTGATGGTCCATATTTGACTCCTCATCCACATAGAGGAACGCGCAATGAGCCTAAGTATACTACCCTGGTTGCGGATAAAATAGCCGAACTTCTTGAGATAGGGGTAGAGGAGGTTAGGGAGATGACGACTAGGAATGCAAAAAGGCTGTTTTCTATTGATATTTAATAATATCAACTCTGTTAATGCATCTTTTGTTAGTAGCTAATTTTAATCGAAATTTAATTTTGCTAAAATAAAAGTCAAATTCATACAGGTTAATAACACGTGAGTGTTGTATGTTGTATATCATTCAAGAGGTGCCTTTGAAATCTTTTCTTCTCTTTTTAATATTGCTTGTCTCATCTCCTTTATTCGCAGCTTTGAACTTTGAAACAAATCATTCGAAAGAGGTAAAACTGCTGCGTAGTTTCGATATCAATCCCTCTTTTTTAAATGATGCTGAACTTCATAAAATCATCAAGCAAAAACGGGCGCATTACAAGAATAAATATTTTTTCAAGACCATGAACGATGCATATATCTTTATACCATTGGTCAAAAAGATAATCTCTGATTCGGGTGTACCTAGTGAGATTCTTTATCTTGCTATGGCAGAATCGAATTTTTCTACCCGTGCCTATTCGCGAAAAAAGGCCTCTGGTATGTGGCAGTTTATGCCATACACCGGCCGTCTCTATGGTTTGAAAATCGATGACTATGTTGATGAAAGGCGTGACCTTGTAAAATCAACCGAGGCAGCTGTACGCTACCTTGAAGCCCTGCATAAAAAGTTTGGAAAATGGTATTTGGCCGCAATCGCATATAACTGTGGTGAAGGAAGGTTGAGAAGGGCCATTAAAAAAGCGGGTACGGATGATTTGGATGAACTGTTACATCCCAAGAAAAAATATATTCCTTCTGAAAGCAGAAGATATATACGCAAGATTATTGCCTTGGCGTTGATTGGTTATGACGAGGCATATATGATAGAGAATGAATGTGATTATCTTCTAAACCGGGGAACAGCGTACTCTCTTTCTACTGTAGAAGTACCTGCAGGCGAAAGCCTTGAACGTATTGCTGCAATGATCTCTATGCCGATTGATGACCTTAGAAAACTAAACCGTCACCTTAAATATGATTTTGTACCGCCGTATGGAAAGAAATATTCGATATATATTCCTTACATCAAGCTCTCTGAATTCAAAATGAAGTACACGCCGGCCAAGCTGAAGACAATGTACCTTGTGCATACTGTCACATCCGGAGACAATCTCTCTTACCTTGGGAAGAAGTACGGCATCTCCTACAAACGTATCAAAGACTTCAACCGTTTGAAATCAAGTATGCTTTCCTTGAAACAGAAGCTGATCATTCCTATCAGTAAGCCATCTCGCAACAGCAATGTGCACTATACAGTCAAACGGGGTGATACCTTGGATTCAATATCAAAAAACTTCAAAGTATCTATAGCTGATTTGAAGAAAAAGAATAGTCTTCACTCTGATGTCATTAGAACAGGAGATAAGCTGAGTGTCTATTAGATCACTTGTATTTATTACTTCTTTGATTTTGTTATTCGACGGGTGTAGCCGCCGACCGATTGATCGAACAAGTGCATCGTATCGTGCACCTATTGCCAATGCTTCAACACCGAGTAAGCTTCATCATCCGACGATGCGTCCATATACGGTTATGGGAAAACGCTATTATCCAAGTGTCGTCAGAGTAGGTGAGATTTTTACTGGGCGTGCGTCCTGGTATGGGCCTAATTTCCATGGAAAAAAAACCTCTAATGGTGAAAACTACAATATGTGGCAGATGACAGCAGCACATAAGACCCTTCCTATGAACACGGTTCTTCGCGTGACAAACCAAAATAATGGCAGAAGTGTTGTTGTGAGGATAAATGACAGGGGTCCTTTTGTCAATTCACGTATAATCGACCTTTCAAAAAAAGCTGCATCCGAGCTTGATATGATATCGCATGGTACAGCACCGGTTAAACTTGAAGTACTTGGGTTTAACAGAAAAGGGCAGACCCGTATTACAAAAACATCCATCCAAAAAGACGTCAAAGAACAGGTGATGGATAAATATGCATTGCAAATCGGCTCATTTAGCAAGATTCAGGGTGCAATCACCTATCAAGAACGCTATAATAACGCATCAGGTCGCTATAAAACGATCATCAAAGATGTTGACGATGGTGAAAAACGTCTCTTCAAGGTCTTGTTGACCGGTTTTGGTGGAGAAGAAGAAGCGCGAGACTATAAAGCGAACCATTTTGAAGGTGCTTTCATAGTCAGAGAATAAGGAATAATATATGGTAAAGATTGAGCGTAAGACTAAAGAGACAGATATTAGTGTAGAACTTGAGGTATACGGAGAAGGGATAAGTAATATCTCGACAGGGGTAGGGTTTTTTGATCATATGTTGGAGAGCTTTTCAAAACACTCTCTTATTGATTTGAATGTGAAATGTGTTGGAGATACCCATGTTGATGATCACCACAGTGTCGAGGATGTCGGGATTGCAATCGGACAAGCACTTAAAAGCGCACTGTATCCCATCTCCAAGGTTGAACGTTTCGGTTCAGCAGCTATTGTTATGGACGAGACCTGTGTTGAATGTGATCTAGACCTAAGCAACAGACCGTTTTTGGTTTATGACGTAGACGTAACTGGGACAGTCGGTGAGTTTGATGTCGAACTTGCGGAAGAATTTTTTCGTGCGATCACCTTTAATGCCGGGCTGACAGCACACATTTGTATGAAACGCGGTAAAAACAAACACCATATCATCGAGGCTTCATTTAAGGCTCTTGCCGTCGCGTTAAGACGTGCCACAATGACCAATGATAGAATTACGATTCCTAGTACAAAAGGTGTGCTGTGATTGAGTTGATAGTCCTCGATGTTGATGGATGTCTTACGGATGGAAAGATCACTTATAGTGAAAATGGCGATGAAATAAAGTCATTCAATGTCAAAGACGGTCTGGCGATAAGTTCATGGATCCGTATGGGTAAGAAAGCAGCTATTGTCACAGGAAGAAGAAGTAAGATCGTAGAACGTCGTGCGAAAGAGTTGGGAATAAACTACCTTTACCAGGGCGTCAAGGATAAACTTGAAAAGCTCGAAGAGATCAGAGCAAAGCTTGACATTGATTATGCTCAGATTGCTGCAGTGGGTGATGACCTTAATGACTACAGTATGCTTAAAATGGTAGGCAGGAGTTTTACACCGGCTGACGGATCAGAGTATATCCGCGAGCTCTGCGATACAGTTTTGTACAATGATGGTGGGCATGGTGCTGTAAGAGAGATGATCGAGTGTATTGTCAAAGACAATGGACTTGAAAAGGACTTTTTGAAGATCTGGAAATGAAACTAACACATTTTTTTATTATCCTTTTGATTTTTAGTGTCTCGATCTTTGTTTTTTTGCAGCCGGGATCTTACGTAAAGAACAAGGATGCTAAAGTGCCTCAATTGGAAATAGAGGACTTTTCTATCTATGAGCTGACAACAAAAGGTGTCAAAAGTGTTTTAAGCGGTACTGTCGGACGTCAGTTCAGTACGCATTATGAAGTTGAAAACGCGCATTATGTTGAGAATAAAAAAGTGTTAAGCGAACACCTCTATGCGGACATCGGTAAGTTTGAGAAAAATATCGCCTATCTGGATGAGAATGTACGATATTTTCGTGAGGATGGCCTTTCGTTTGAGAGTGATCATGCTGTATATGATACAAAAAAAGAGACTTTATATGTGCCAGAAAGCTTTATATTGACACAAAATGAGAATGTCGTATATGGCAATGAGCTTCATTACAATGCAAAGACGGGAAAGATGTCAGCGCAGAAAGTAGACGCAAGCTACTATTTAGAGGATAAAAAATGAAAAAAATATTAATTATTTTAAGTGTATTAGGCTCTATTGCCTATGCAGAACAGGTAAAGATTATCGCCGACGCTTTTGAAGGCAATGAAAAAAAAGGCCTGACAACATTTTCCGGCAATGTCAAGATCACCAAGGGGAGTGATGAACTCAATGCCTCAAAAGTCAGCGTCTATACGGATAAAGAGAGAACGCCTTACCGATATGAAGCAGAAGGCGATGTCTCTTTTTACATTGATCTTAGAGACAACAACATGACATACAAGGGGGATGCAGGCAAAGTTATCTATTTCCCACTGAAAAAAGAGTATCAATTTTATAAAAATGTACACCTTTATCAGATCGGTACTAATCGAAAGGTCTTTGGCGACGAGGTTAAACTTAATGCAAAAGACGGTAATGCCAAAGCAATGGGTAAAGAGAAAACACCTGTTATTATGATCTTTAATGTTGAAGATAAAAAGAAAGAAAAATGATAGATATCATCAATGCCAAGTTTGTCACTTCTGCACCTACAATCAAACTTGCCCCTCCGGAAGATATAGTTGAAGTCGCTTTTTTAGCACGCTCAAACGTCGGAAAAAGTTCTCTGTTGAATTCTTTGGTTAACCATAAAGGGATGGCAAAAGTCTCTGCTACGCCGGGAAAAACTCAGCTTATAAACTTTTTTTATGTCGAGTTTCGTGACAAGGATACCGACGAACGCAAAGAAGCACGTTTAGTTGACCTTCCGGGATTTGGATATGCAAAAGTTTCTAAGAGCATCAAGTCCCAATGGCAAAAGAGTCTGACACAGTTCATTGCAGAGCGAGAGCAGATAAAGCTGTTTGTTCATCTGATCGATGCACGGCATCCGGATCTTGAAATAGATGCTGATGTTGATAACTATCTTGAGGAGATACTTGAAGAAGATCAGGTCCTACTTCATGTTTTTACCAAGATGGACAAGCTGAATCAAAAGGAGTTAGGCCTGCTCCGAAAAAAGTTTCCGGGTGCATTGATGGTGTCAAATACCAAAAAACGGGGTATAGACAAACTTACGCAAGTAATCCATGAAATACTTTTTGATGAAGAAGGGATCGATGATTGAATATATAAAAGCCAATCTCTCTCATGTGCATGAGATGCAGGCATTGGTTCAGCCCTATGTAGATGATGGTACTATCTTGATGCGTTCATCAGATGAGATCGCTACCAATATACGATCATATACTTTGGCATTTAAAGAAAACAAGCTTATCGGTTTCGTAGCCTTGCATGTCCACACGGTCGGACTTGCCGAAATCAGAAGCCTGATAGTCGACGCAGACGAGAGAGATAAAGGAGTTGGAAAAGAACTGGTATCTATGGCTTTGGAAGAGGGTGAAAAGTTAGGTCTTCAAGAGGTGCTTGTACTGACATACAAGCAATCTTTTTTTGAAAAGTTGGGGTTTGCAGTCATACCCAAAGAATCTCTGCCTGAACATAAGATTTGGGCAGATTGCATCAAATGTATACATTTTCCTTTATGCAACGAAGTCTCACTAATCAAAAAATATTAAGCAGGATCGGCATTGCTATTGCCTTTGTACTGTATCAAAGCCTAAGCAGTATCTATCTGTTTTTACCACCTTTACTAGGCGTTCTTTTTTTCTATTTTATTCGCGCCTTGGAAAAAGAGGATATCGGTGCACTTGCACTGGTAATCGTGCTGCTGCTTGTCTTTGAAGCAGAAAAAGGGTTTCTTCTCTTCGGTGCTTTGGTCTATTTTACCTTTGTGTACCGTTTTGTCATACCGAGGCTTCGTATGATGATCAGTTGCGTGCTCTGTTTGAAGGTCTTTTTCCTGATTCTGGCTTACCCCGGGTTTATTCTTTACTCCTATATCCTAAATCAGGTCTTGTGGGTAGAGACACCAAGTGTAGATTGGCATATCATCTACTATATGTTTATTGAGTTCTTTTTGGTGCTTGGCCTATGAGGATAAAGTTTGTCTTGATCGTCTTTGTATTGGTATGGGTGTCATTGCTGGTACGGATCTATTACCTCTCCATACAATCCAATAACTATTATGATGCAATGGCGAATAGAAACACGATCAAATTTGAATACATCCCTCCTATTAGAGGGGAGATACTTGATAGAAACAATCAGCCGCTTGCCATTAACAAGCTCGGATTCAAACTGCAGATCGCCCCTCATATATCGATCAAAAATGGGGACCTTGACAGAGAACTCAATGCCATTGTTGCTATGTTCCCTTTCTTAACAACAGAAGAACTCAAAAAGACCTATATTAAAAAAGATTCTTACTATAACCATCATTATATCAATGTTGTTGACTTTATTTCCTATGAAGATGCCATCCCTGTATATTCGAAGATGAATCTGAATGAAAACATAAAACTCCTTCCTTCGCCAAAACGTTATTACCCAAACAAAAAACTTGCTGCCCATATTATCGGATATGTCGCAAAGTCGAATAAAGAGGATATAGAAGGTAATCTTGTCGCTAAGCTCACAGGTTCGACGGGGAAAAGTGGTATTGAGAAGTACTATAATGATTTCCTGCAGGGAGAGGCAGGTGAGCGCGAGATTAAGGTCAGTGCCTATAATGAGGAGATGGAGCAGCTGAGTTTCAAATCTCCTAAAGAACACCAGCGCTTAGTTCTTACTCTTGACCTTCGATTGCAGAAATACCTTGAAGAGTATTTTAAAGACAAAGCCGGGGCTGTTGTCGTTATGGATATATACGGTGCAATTATTGCTGCCGGATCATACCCCGAATACGATCTCAACACCTTTGTGTCGGGGATATCAACTGCAAAATGGAAAAGCCTGATTGATGACCTGGATAAACCTTTTACGAACAAGCTTGTAAACGGGCTTTATCCGCCAGGTTCCACAATCAAAACAGGGCTCGGATTGGCTTATGTGACAACGCCAAAAATGAGTCCATGGACAAAGTTTGACTGCGCGGGTGAAATGACTCTGGGTAAAAATAACAGAAAGTTCCGTTGTTGGAAACATGAAGGCCACCAGGAGACAGACCTGATCAAGGCAATACGAGAGAGTTGTGATATCTATTTCTATAAAGGAAGCCTGCGTGTCGGTATAGCAGAGATGTCTGAACAGCTTATGAACTTTGGATTGGGAAAAAAGACAGGTGTTGATCTGCCTAATGAATACTTCGGTACAGTTCCAAGCCGTAACTGGAAAATGCAAAAGTATGGAAAACCCTGGTATATCGGTGAAACACTGAATTCTTCGATCGGGCAGGGGGATTTTCTTGTCACACCGATGCAGATCTCACAGTTTACAGCTTTGATGGCAACGGGCAAGCTGCCAGTCCCTCACTTTTCAAAACAGAAAGGTGAAGAGTTTTATGTACCGGTTCTTGAGGATATTTTAAGTGAAAAACAGAAAAAACAGTTGCCGCTTATACAGCGGGCAATGCGCGAGGTTTGTAACCATCCAAAGGGTACAGCGACACAGTACCTGCACTCCAAGGTGAAAATCGCCGGGAAGACAGGGACAGCGCAGGTTGTCGGTATTTCACAAAAAACTAAAAAGCGTTTGAAAGAGCATGAACTGGCATATGTTAAACGTTCACATGCCTGGTTTACTACCTACGGTCCATATAAAAACCCGCAATATATTGTGACCGCACTGATAGAACATGGTGGTCATGGTGGACAAGCAGCAGGGCCTTTGGTTTCTGGTATTTATAATAAACTTTTGGAATATGGGTATATAGAAAAATAATGATCGATCAAATGATCGATCCTTGCTGAATTGTATATCAGGTTGTATAGTGCAGTTTGACTTTATAAACTTTGCAAGGCGTTGTTGATGAACAAAGCTAGAATAAGCAGTAAAAAGACAGCACCGGCCTTATTGTAAAGTTTATTAGCCAGGATTAGTAACAGTGCAATCGAAGCAGAGATTAAAATGCTGATATCAAAAAGATTCTCTTTTATGTTGATCATAAGCGGCGAGATTAATGCAGAACCACCCAAAACCATTGAAAAGTTTGCCACGTTTGAGCCGATGATATTTCCAATACTCATTTCAGCATTTCCTTTTTTAATGGCTACGACAGAGACGACCAGTTCCGGAAGCGATGTGCCCAATGAGATCAGGAAAAGCCCTATGATCCATTCGCTGATACCAAACATTCGTGCGATGTTGCTCGCGCTATCGATCACGAAGTTGGCACCTCCGATAGTCAGTACAAAACCAATACTCAAAAGAGCAATTGACATTAACCAGTTAAACTTCTCTTTAGCAAGTTCCTCATCAATTTCCGCTTCAAAGTCCTCTTTGGATTCGCGAAACAAAAATATAATATAGGCCAATATTAAAAAAACCAACATAAAGCCTTCAGTACGAGATATCTCTTTATCAATACTCATCAGCATAAAGACAACGACAGGCATGATGATCCATGCACTGTCTTTGGCAAAGAGATCACGATTGGGATCCATGTTTTTGGCAATAAGGAATATGACTCCTAAAACAAGGGTGATATTAAAACTGACACTACCGACGACATTGGCAACAGCCAAATCACTTTTGCCGTTAAAGCTTGCGATCATTGAAGCAGCCATCTCTGGAAGTGAGGTGCCAAATGCGATGAGTGTCGCTCCGATGACAAAATGTGATATATCAAAATGCAAAGCAATACGTTCTGACTCTTTGATAATAAAATCAGCACCAAATATCAATGCAGACATTGCAGCTAAAAATATAATAAAATCCACTAATTCTCCTGTGTACGTATAATTAAACTTTTCGGCAGATCGAAAGTTTCTATAAGTTCTTGCTCTTTCATGCGCATCTCTCCGTCATCAACCTCATGATCATAGCCAAGCAGATGAAGCAATCCATGTATATATAAAAGACAAAGTTCATCATCTTCTGAGTGCTTAAGCTCAGCAGAGACAGCTTTGACATAATCACTGGAGATTACAATGCTGCCCAATGGGGCCATAGGAAGGTCGTCAAACGGAAAGCTAAGCACATCAGTGGGCTTGTCTATAGACCGATATTCACGATTGATTTCTTGAATCTGACGGTTGTCAGTCACAAGCAGATCAACGGATTTGTCTGTCAAGGTTTGCGTAATATGCTTAAGTGTATTGATAGGGATGTTTAAATCACTTTGGTTGTCAACTTCAATCATGAACGTATTTTATCCTGATAAAGTAAAAGCAATTTGATATAAAGAAAGAATGTGAGTGTATGACTCACAAAAAGTTTTGACTTAAATATTTGGCAAGAAGTCCATGCCTAAGCAGTGATGTCTAAACCTGTTCCCAGTCCTGTCAAGGCTGCACCTGAAGTCTTCTGTGCTTCTTGTGCATCATCTTGCTGTTTTTGGAGCTGCTGGGCACTGTCTTGTAAAAGTTTAGTCACGGCTTGTTCTTGAATGTCTTCAGCTTTTTTAAGGACTTCTACCTGGGTCTGTACTGAAGGTCCGCTACTGATTTCCATCTCTATGTCCTTTTTTGTCCATGTATTGAACAAATATAACACAGTAAATCTTATAAATGCATATAAAATATTTTTTATTATCAAGATTAATCTTTTTAATCAGAAACGAGACATGTGGCAACACATTAGTATGGTAGAATAATAAAAAAATTCTCAAGGATTGCCAGTGAAGCGTAAGCATATATCTCGCCGGTTATTTATCGGTTCTTCACTGGCAATAGGTGTCGGGACATTTCTTTTACTAGAAGAAAGCAAAAAGAATATTAAGATACACGGTAATGATGTACAAGTGCTTTTGCAGTGTGCCTATCATCTTTTCCCGCAATCCAAACTGGGACCAGGTGCAATGGATTTGAATATATCATCATACCTGGCTCAAGTACTTAATGACGAAAGAATTATGCAAGAGGATAGGCATTACTTCCTGCAGGGTGCCAGATGGCTCGAAGAGAGTGCCTTTGAAGAGTTTGATCGCAGTTTCCTGAACTTGGATCAAAAAGATAGAGAAAAACTGTTGAAAAAAATAGTTCAGTACAGATGGGGAGAGAACTTTATATCAACTTCGCTTACCTATATATTCGAAGCACTCCTTTCGTCACCTGTCTACGGATCAAACAAGAATGAGATCGGATGGAAATGGCTGGAGCATCAGGCCGGTTTTCCTCAGCCAAGCAAAAAAGACGAGATAAGCTATGAAGTGTGATGTTTGTATAGTAGGAAGTGGTGCAGGGGCAGGTCCGGTTGCATATGAACTCTCAAAAGCAGGATTCAGCGTTATTGTCCTGGAAAAAGGCAGCTGGTATACCCGGGACGACTTTTTTAAAGATGAGATAGGAGTATGCAGACGTTCGACGTTTACACCGCTTTTACATGAGGAACAGCATGTCATTGAGGAAAAGATAGACAAGGGTTGGGAGTCTGCAGCTACATCTGAATCAGGATGGGACTTCTGGAACGGTAATGTCGTCGGCGGTTCATCGAATTTTATGAGCGGTTACTTTCATCGTATGAAACCTAAAGACTTCGCTTTAAGAACGGAGTATGGAGAAATTGAAGGTGCCAATATTGCCGACTGGCCTATAGATTATGAAGAGCTTGAGCCCTATTATACAAAGGTGGAATCGATAGTGGGAATATCGGGAAGGGTGGTTAAACATCCCTTTCTTGAGCCACGTTCAAGTGAAGACTATCCTTATCAACCTACGCTCGAGCATATAGTATCTTCATGGTTTGACAAGGCTTGCCAAAAACAAAGTCTGCATTCGATCCCTACGGCTAGAGCTGTGCTCTCTAGAGATGAAGGAGAAAGAAAATCATGTGAATATTCCGGTTATTGCGGCAGCTATGGATGTGCAAGCGGCGCAAAGGGAAGTTCAAGAGAAGCCCTTTTGAACAAGGCACTCAAAACCGGTAATTGCAAGATAATACCGCAGGCCTTTGTCAGGAAGCTTGAAAGTGACGATAAAAAGGTTACTGGTGCAGAGTATGTTGATGATAATGGAGCGATCAAATCTGTTGAAGCACGGATATATGTTGTTGCTGCTCAGGCGATTGAAAGTGCACGTCTCTTGTTAAATTCGGCTAATAAATTTTTTCCGAATGGATTGGCCAACAATTATTCTCAGGTTGGTAAAAACCTTATTTTCTCCGCAGGGGGAAGCGGCACAGGGTCATTTTATTATGAAGACATGTCTTCTGATGATGCACGTGCTTTAAAAAGTGTGGGCCCTTTTGTCAATCGCTCTTTGCAGGACTGGTATGAGTACCAACCTGAAAATGGTACAGCAATGATCAAAGGGGGTACCATTGATTTTCTCTTCGAACATCCTAATGCTGTCTCTCGGGCCAAACGGGCTATGCATGATGGTGAATTGGTGTGGGGCGACCTTTTAAAAGGTCGTTTGTTACACCATTTTAAAAAGCGACGGGTGTTTACCTTTGAAGTGTTTTGTGACTGGACACCGCATGATGATTGCTTTGTCAGCCTGGATGAAAAGGTAAAGGATAAGTGGGGAATGCCCGTAGCCAAAGTGAGAATCGGCGCCCATCCCTATGATAAAAGCGTGGGTGTACACATAGCCAAAAAGGCAGAACGGCTTTTAAAAGAGATGGGCGCACGTGAAGTCAGTTCATATATTTCCGAGACACCACCCCAGAACCTTCAAGCCGGAGGTTGCCGCTTTGGCAATGATCCAAAGACATCTGTGTTAAACAGGGACTGTAGAGCGCATGCACTTGAAAACCTGTATGTCAGTGACGGCAGTTTTATGCCGACAGGCGGCAGCGTACCGTTTACATGGACAATATATGCCAATGCTTTTCGCGTGGCCGATGTAATTATAAATGAACTAAAACAGGAGAAGGCATGAGCAAGAAAGCCGTATGCATAATGAGTGGCGGGATGGATTCCACACTGGCTGCTTACATGATGAAGGCCGAAGGATACGAGATCATAGGGCTTCACTTTAATTATGAACAGCGTACCCAGACAAAAGAGCTGGCATCATTTCATGCTATATGTAATGAGTTGGGTGTAAAGAACCCTTATATCGTAAACCTCGATTTCTTTTCTGATATCGGGGCATCAGCCTTAACGGATAAGAGTATTGATGTACCAGTTACCGGCGTTGAGGACGGTGTGCCTGTCACCTATGTTCCTTTTAGAAATGGTATTTTCATCTCTATTGCTACGGCAATCGCTGAAAAGGAAGGTGCTTCTGCACTGAGTATCGGTGTCGTTGAAGAAGACAGCAGCGGTTATCCGGACTGTAGGGAAGAGTATATTACTTCGATGCAAAAGAGTATCAACCTTGGCACCAAAGATGAGACTAGTTTGCACATAAAAATGCCTTTGGTGCATTTAAAGAAGTCAGAGATTGTCAAAAAATCGCTTGAATATGATGTGCCTTTGGAGTTGACATGGAGCTGTTACCAGAGTGATGATAAAGCCTGTGGTTTGTGTGACAGCTGTCGACTACGTTTAAATGGTTTCAAACAGGCAGGAATAACAGACCCGATACCTTATGTTTGATTTTTTACCCTCAACAGCCCCTTTATCGTGTATTACTCTAGATGAAATCTGTTTTGAGATAAAACATACCAAGCGCAAGAATATGAAGCGTATAGTGTTGCGTGTGGAAAAAGAGAATGAAATACGTCTAAGCAGTCCTAGATATGTATCCAAGAAGGCCTTAAAAGCTTTTATTGTCGAAAAAAAAGAGTGGATAATAGCCAGAAACAGTAGTTTGTGCGCACCGTTTTTAACAGAATCAGCCTTTTATTACCTTGGCAAGGCTTTGATTGTTGAACATCATGATGATGCCTTGCATGTGGATGAACACCGTGTCCTCATCGATCCGAAACGATCAAAAAAGCAGGGTGATGACTTTTATAAGTCGGCTGCCAAAGGCTATCTTCCTTCCCGTGTAGAGTACTGGAGAGAGAAGATGGGACTTGAATTCGATACCTTGAAGTTCCGTCTTGCCAAACGCAGATGGGGAAGTTGCAGCAGCAAGAAGGTGATTACATTGAATCCATATGTGATGAAATTGAACCGTGAGATGATTGATTACGTTATTGTGCATGAGTTGGCACACCTGACGCATATGAATCATTCAAAAGCGTTCTATGCTTTGGTGGAAAAGCATCTGCCAGAGCACAGATATATTCAAAAAGAGATCAATCTCTTATCGTCCAAGATAAGCCAGTGAATCACGGGATATAATCAATCTCTTCCTGTCGAAAACAGTAGGTCGGTTTTATGGCATTGTTTACGGTCGGCAAAACAGGATAGTTGCAAGTGATGTCCTGCAGGCCTTTTTCATTGAACCTGCTTGAAGGATTCCAAAGCATCCAGCCGCTGCAAGCAGCGTTTTGAGCGCCCTTGATTTGAGCCGAAACCTCTTTGGAACGGAAAAACTTACGGTCATAGCCGTAGTCCTTAAATGACTGGAGCCATGGTCTAAAGCGCAGGGATGATATGTCTGATTTTTTCAGCGCTTCATTAATACTGGCGTGAATGATCTCATAAGGGTGATCAGTCGGGTCTTTAAAGCCAAGAATCCCCGGTCCGAAACCTGAAGGGTAGAGCATGGGTGCGATATAATCGCTGTATTTCGAGAGGCTATGTATTGTATGTCCGATCTTGGTGTCATTATTGTTCCAGCAGACATAGCCAAAAGTATCGACAGAGGTGTATACGTTATAAGGAAGAAGTGCCTTGTTTGCCGTCTGCAAAAAACTTGAAATGGCCGAGACCCTGTTGGATTGGGTGGAGCTTTTTTGATAGACCAGGTCTTTTCTTAAAGGGAAACGGACATAGTCAAAGTTGATCTCGTCAAATCCTCTTGATGCGGCATCTGCAGCTATGGATGCAACATATTCATGCACTTTAGTCTCAAAAGGATCGACCCAGGCAAGTCTTTCTTTGTTCCTCCAGATCTCCCCCTCCAGTGTTTTGAGTGCATAGGCTTTTTTATTACTGGCTAGTCTCTCATCTTTAAATACGGCAATGCGTCCGATCACATAGAGACCGTTGTCTTTCAGGCGTTTAATAAACTTTTCGATGTTAAATATTCTGCGGTTTTGATGGGCACCTATCTTTTTTGCAAGTTCAACATCACTCATATAGGAGATGTCTCCATAAACATTTTTTACATCAACAATGACGGTATTGATCTCTGTCTCTTTGGCAAGCTTCAGAATTCGGTCTATATATTTTTTTGAACCGGCTGCCCAAAACGATACATAAAGTGCTTTTGGTGAGAAAGGCTCAAGTAAAACAGTTGTCGTTGTCGTATCAACACTGCGCTGCCGATAGCCATAGGCTTTGATATAAAAATGTGTATTTAACAGCTTAAGGGAAGCCTCGCCGTCAACACTACTTTTGACCGTACTTTCCTGATTGCTGACGAGAGCGCCTTTAATGGGAAGAAGGGTCTCTTTATCCAGGATACGCACAGTGTGGATTGAACTGTAAAGGCCCGTAGTCATTAAAAAAAATAAAAAATATCTCATAAATTCTCATCGTTTTGTATAATATATAAAAAGCAATATCTATGCCATGTAGACTTATGCTATAATTCGTGAAATTGTAGCGGATATTTTGAGGTTTTATAGTGAATCGTAGAGATTTTTTTAAATTAGGCACATCTTCTGTTCTTGTGGGTTCTGCCCAGACACTCATGGCAATGCCAGAACCAAACCTTGATATTTACATTCAAGATCATGTCACCCTTAATCGTAATCAGTGCAAAGGCCTTGATAATAAGATCATTCACAAAAAACCTGTTCTGGCGATTGAAGACGAAAAACTCCTATTAAAGAACATCTCTTTAAAACTCAAACAGGCTCAAAGATTGGTCGGTTACGGGCATTTCAACCTTCTCGATTTCGATCAACTGCTCAAGATCTCAAAAAACTACAGTAAGGTAGGTGCTCTTAGTAAGCACGAACTTGATTACATCGAAAAGATATTTTATACCGAGGCTGCAGATTATGGGTTTTACGGGAAAAAGGTCACCAGCAGTCTGACTGACAAGATATCTACACGAGAGACGGTAAAGATACCTTATACTGGACATTATCTCTACAAGGGCGAACCTTACGAACTTTACGAGCTGTTAAAGAAAGAAGTGGGTCCATCTATTATTTTGACATCAGGTGTACGCTCTGTCGTCAAGCAACTCGATCTTTTCTTGTACAAAGCTAACAAGTTGGACGGAAACTACTCTGAAGCTGCCCATTCATTGGCGCCTCCGGGCTACTCTTTTCACGGAGTAAGCGACTTTGATGTCGGAAAAGTAGGCTATGGTTACAAGAACTTCACCTCAAGTTTTGCACAAACACGTGAATACAAGGCTTTACAAAAGCTCGGATACATCTCCATACGTTACCCGGAAGACAACCCGTTCGGTGTACGCTTCGAACCTTGGCATATAAAAGTATAGAGGTTTTTAAGAGGCCTGTTTCTGCCTCTTATTCTCATACATAAGGCTGTCTGCCATCTCAAGTACTTCTCTAAAGTTAGAACCGACATTGAAACGTGTTATCCCGAATGAGAATGAGAGGTATAGAAGTTCTCCGTTAGAAGCCTTAAGCTTTTTGCTTAAGAGGTCTTCTTGCAGTTGTTTAAACCGCATATAGGCATTTTCCATCTGTTCTGTCCTTGATATCACTACAAACTCGTCTCCCGCATAGCGTATGACATCCATACCCTTCAGGTTAGTCTTTAAAAAGCTCGCCATATACTGGAGGACCTTGTCTCCAATAACATGTCCATACTGATCATTGATCGGTTTAAACTTGTCCAGGTCGATAAATGCAAATATCCCGTCATAGATGAATTCACCCTCATTAAGAAGGTTTTGTGAGAGCCATTTTCTATTATAAACGTTGGTAAGTGAATCGGTATGGAGTTGGGTTTTTATCGTTTCCATCTCAGTTTTAAGATTATTGATCTCTGAAGTGACGGCAGCAAGCTTGTCGAGGTCTTGGTTTTGTATGGCTTCATGTGCATTTTGTGTCGTCTTTTGCAGGAGGTCAAGTTTGCAATATGCCTGTTCGGCAACTTCATTGGCTTCATTGAGACGTTGCTGGGCAGTCTCATCGATCATTCTTTCATAATCAAGATCAATCTGCATCTCGCGTGCATTGTTTTCGAAATGCTCTTTATAGGTAGAAGGCAGAATGACTGCGTTATTGATAACTTCTTTTAACACCCTGTCTGTCAATTCAGTTAGTTTGTTCGACATGAAAACCCCCATTTTCAAGATCATTAACTATTATAAATTGTAATAGTTAATGAATTGTTACTACACTATATTAGTATAGTATCAGATTTCTTAAATAACTCAAAGTGTTTTTCATTGTTAACGAATATTGAGATAGTTCTTTAGGGAGATATCCGTATAGGTTTTGGAGGTTGCTAAAAAGGAAGAAGCGCTGTTAAGCACCTCTTTGAAGTCTCTGTTGTTTTGCGATTGTATGTCCAAAACCTCTGCTAAGCCCTTTTTCGCGGCTGATATGACATCAGAAGGAAAATCCCTTAGTTCGACCTTCAGTTCGTTCAGCTGTGTCATTGCATGAGCATTTTGTACTTGAAAGTCGTATAGCATCTTAGAGTTCATCTCTTCCGAAGCCATTTCGATGATGACCTGATGTTCCTGAGGCAGTTTTTTCCAGCTCTGATGATTGAAGGTCAACTCAAGAATACTTCCGGGTTCATGCCAGCCAGAATAGTAGTAAGGTGCGACTTTGTAAAACCCCATCTTTAAATCCAGAGCGGGTCCAACCCATTCAGTCGCATCGATCACACCACGTTCAAGAGCCGTATATATCTCACCTGCAGGCAAGAGAATAGGATTGACGCCCATGGTCGAAAAGACTTCACCGCCCAGTCCGGGTACACGCATCTTCAGCCCTTCTAGATCATCAAGTGAATTGATCTCTTTTCTGAACCAGCCCCCCATCTGGATATTGGTGTTACCGCCAAGAAAAGGGTAGAGGTTGTATCTGGAATACATCTCTCTCCACAGCTCATACCCGCCGCCGTAATGCATCCATGCATTTATCTCTTGTGCTGTCATTCCAAAGGGCATGCCGCTAAAAAGGGAAAAAGCGGAGTTCTTTCCTTTCCAATAATAGGGTCCCGAATGGAAAATGTCAATTTCTCCGCTGCTGGCAGCATCAAAAACTGCCAAGGCCGGAATCAGAGTGTTCTTAGGGTAAAGCTTGATCTCAATACTGTTTCCGCTTGCCTGGGTGACCCTATTGACGAAGTTCTCGACGGCTGTACCCATGATGGGAAAGTGTGCAGGCCAGCTTGTTGCAAGTTTTAGCTTGGTTTTTTTGTTTTTATTGATATTGACAGAACGTTCCTTGGCCAACTTCTTCTCTTTAACCTTGCTGTAATCTATGGCTTGGCGATTACTTTCATTACAACCGGCAACAATGGAGCCGGCCGCTATCGTCGCACTGGTTTTAAAAAAATCTCTTCGTTTCATCGGGTGTGCTCCTAAAATAGACTTGGTTGTCTGTCCTTTATGTCAAAGACACTGCTGTTAAGGATTTCAGCATCTTGCTGAGCTATCAGAGCAAAATGGTACTGTTTTTCTTTCAGCAGCTGCATGATGTCCCATGCTGAATCATAGGGAAAAATGTTGTCGTATTCTGAGAGTTTTTCGGCTTGCTCAGATGGGACGAGATAGATAATCTTTGCCCAGTTTGCCTGGATCTTCAAAAAGACCATCTGATCTTTAATGAGATCAAAATCAGGTTCAAAGATAAGTACTTTGTCGCTCTTTCCAAACTCTTTGACTTGGAAGTTCACATTTGTAAAGACCGGCTTGAAATGCTCTATGGGGCTAAAGTCCTTAAGCTGATACTTGATGTTATGCTGCTTTAGAAATTGAAGGACGGTTTCTAAATAGGGCATAAAGAACGGGGAGAGTAATTGGCGTTCATAATAGATGTCATCATAGATAAAAGAGGTCTCAAAGAGCGTCTGTTCCACGATGTTGATAGTCGAGCTTTGGATCTTACTTATAGGTTTTGCGTCCACGAAAAGAGCGGGATCAATAAGTTTGGGAGAAAAGAGCACATACTGCTTCTCTTCAATACGCCATAGGTCTTGAAGGTGAGAACGGATTGGCTTGTCAAGTACGAGTAGCTCATTAGATGTCATAATCTGCGCAGCAAGTTTTAAAGAGATCTGATCACAAGAGAAAACGTGAGGACTCTTTTCAATGATATGAAAACGCAAAAGACGAAGGAGGGCGTTATCAATAGACGCGACCTTTATCCAGGCAATCTCCTGGTCAGTGATCTGCGTTGGCCGTTCAAACAGGATGCCATAGGCACCGTTGAGTACCGCTTCTTCAATATCAGCATGTTCAAGAGCAATGAACAGATCTCCCCGCCTTACTTTTGAGGCATCAAAACTAACGTCTTCAAAAGCAGTGATACTGGGGGCGTTAGTTAATTTGCCTTCAACCAAGGCGGTCAGATTTTGAAGGTTCATCCTACCGAACTACCAACTTTGCGCTGACTTTCAGGACGCATCAGAGAGAGACCCTCGTCATCTTTTGCAGCCAGGAGCATACCTTCAGATAGCATTCCCATCAGTTTAGCCGGTTTTAAATTGGCAACAACACAGACCTGAGTGTTGAGTAGTGACTCTGCAGAGTAGAACTCTTTGATACCAGCGACGACTTGTCGTGGCTTATCTTCGCCAACATCGACCTGGAGCTTAAGAAGTTTCTTACTTTTAGGAACCTCTTCAGCCTCTACAATCGTACCGATTTTCAAAGATGTTTGGAAGAACTGGTCGATAGTGATCAGATTATCTTCTTCTTTTTGCGCTGCCTCTTTCTCGCTCTCTTGAATTTTAGATTCAGGTTCAGATGCCGGAGCCTGCTCCATCAATGGCTCTTCAATACGAGGGAAAAGCGGTGGAATTTTTTTGATTGTAAATGGGTGAAGAAGCTCTTTCTTTTCTATAAGTGCAAAATAGTTTGTAGTGTTTATTTCAAAATTAAGTGCTTCAGAGATTGTCTCTGTTGTACTTGGCATGATACAGTTAAGCATGATAGATGCTTTAGCCAGGATATTTGCGACAAGGGCAACAGTAGCCAGTGCCTCATCTTTTTTATCCTCTTTCATTTTTACCCATGGAGCATGCTCCTCAATCGCTTTGTTGCCAATTGAGAAAAGTTTCCATAGCTCTTCCAGGTAACGGTGCGTCTGAAGTTCATCAAGAAACTTCTCTAGGTTTTCTAAGACTGTATACATCTCAGCAAGCTCTTTCTCGTGATACTTTTCAACGTCCTTACTGTCAATATAGAAGTCAGAATATTTTCCGCTCATACCGATAATACGGTTCAGCAGGTTCCCCAGGTCATTACTCAGATCCGAATTGATCCTGTCGATAAAGGCGCGCTGAGAAAAGTCGCCGTCTTGACCAAATGGAACTTCACGCAACATAAAATAGCGGAGGTTCTCCAAGCCATAAGCATCAGCGACCTCTTTTGGATGTACAACATTGCCTTTTGACTTTGACATCTTTTCACCATCGCGTGTCCACCAGCCATGCGCACCGATATGTTTAGGAAGCGGAAGCCCAAGGCTCATCAGGAATGCAGGCCAGTAGATAGCATGAAATCGTAAGATGTCTTTTCCAACCATATGAATATCGGCAGGCCAGAAATGCATGTTCTTCTCATCTTTACCGTACCCCAAGGCAGTCACATAGTTAAGCAGGGCATCTAGCCAGACATACATAACATGTTTGTCATCCTCAAACTCTTCGGGAAGTTTTACACCCCAGCTAAATGTCGTACGAGTGATAGAGAGGTCATTCAATCCTCCCTTGACAAAGTTGATGACCTCATTACGGCGTGATTTGGGAAGGATGAAGTCCGTATGTTCATCATAATACTTCAGTAATTTGTCTTCATAAGCTGAAAGCTTGAAGAAATAGCTCTCTTCTTTGACGATATTGGTAGGTTTTCCACAATCAGGACAGAATTCACCGTCGATCAACTGCGTCTCCGGGAAAAAAGTCTCACAAGAAATACAGTAATGACCTTCATAGTTGCCTTTGTAGATATCACCATTGTCATACATCTTTTTAAAAGCTTTTTGTACACCGGCCTTATGTTCTTCATCTGTCGTTCTGATGAAATAGTCATAAGATATATTGAATTCATCCCACAGGTCCCTGAAGGTCTTGGAGATCTCATCAGCGAACTCTTGTGTCGGTTTGTTGAACTTTTGTGCAGACTCCTCAATCTTTTGTCCATGCTCATCTGTACCGGTAAGAAAAAATGTATTAATGCCTTTTAGTCTTGAGTGACGCGCGATTGAATCGGCAATGAATGTTGTATAGGCATGACCGATATGGGCTTCGCCGTTGACATAATAGATAGGTGTAGTAATATAGTTTTTAGTAGCTGACATGTTTTCCCTTGTTCTTAAAATTCAAATCCACCGATTTCACCTTTTGACATGCTTTCATAGGTGATCTGGACATATTGCTTGCGTAATTCACAACCGATGAGTTGGTCGCACTTCATACAGGATTCGTGACCTCTGTCTTGTTGACACTTTTGAAGCTCCTGTATCATCTGTGTCAAGCGCTCTTCAAACGGATTAGACTCGTTCATAGGTCGTTCTTACCTTTTCGATTTCATATTTTGAGCCGAAAAAGCACGGGCTGGTACCATGAACATGCTCAGGTGTCTGTGAAAGGACACGCTGCTTTCCGTCAATCGCTCCGCCGCCTGCATATTCGAATATCATTGCAAACGGAAAGACCTCAAAGACCTGACGCAACTTTCCTTCCGGTCTGTCCGATGTTCCAGGGTAGGAGAAGAGCCCACCACCCTTAAGAAGGATCTGATGCAGATCTGGAACCATACCACCGGAATATCTCAGTCTGTATCCTTCCTGGAAAAGATCGTCGACCATAGCCTTGTGATACGGTT
The DNA here is from genome assembly GCA_041572615.1 of Sulfurimonadaceae bacterium. Taxonomy (GTDB): domain Bacteria; phylum Campylobacterota; class Campylobacteria; order Campylobacterales; family Sulfurimonadaceae. Next base: position 10,407 of record JBFFSC010000004.1, on the reverse strand, counting down.
CCCAGTTTTGCTGTGTCCCACCCGGTGCGTTGAGTTTTCCTTTCTCTCCAAGGTGAATCTCTTTGACATATTCAAACTCACCGGCCTGAAGAAGATAGAGTTTTACTTTTCCATCATAGGCAAAGACAAGTTCGACACGAGGGCCGTACACGACATAACACGAAGCAACCATATTGGCACCGGTAAACGATTTTTCATAGATACCAAAGATTGAACCGACACTCAAGTTTACATCAACCAAAGACGAGCCGTCAAGAGGATCAAAACCAATAAGGTATTTGCCGTTTTCGTTGATGAGCATTGCCTGATCTTTCTCTTCAGAAGCCAAGGTGTGTACCGAGTCGATTTTACTGAGTTCTTCTTCAATAATAAGATCACATTGAATATCAAGTTGAAGCTGTGTCTCACCAGAGCTGTTTTGTTCTTGTGAATAACCGATATCCTTGACATCTATTGCTTTTTTTATACGAATTGCAGACTTTTCAATAGCTTCTAATATTTTTTCCATGTTTATACTTCCTTGGCGTTTTTTAAGATCCAATCTATGATCTGGTCAATGTTATTAAGATCGAGGATGTCAATGTTTTCAGGAACGTTCTCTTGCTGTGCATCAATGGAATCATCAATTGCCAGAGCATCCATGCAGTGATAATAATCCTTGTCGACACTATTCCTAAAGATACTTATACGGGGCAGGGGCAGTGTCTTCAGGCCCTCAACAAGTAAAAAGTCAAAATCACCGAACATCTCAATGATCTCATCAAGCTCTCTGTGTCTTTTTGAAAAAAAGGTGGTGCGGGAAGGGGAGGTCACGATGACCTCAGCGCCGGTTTTAGAAAACTTGTCGCTGTCTTTTCCCGGTGTATCGAATTGCCCTTTGTCCTTCGGGTCGTTCTTGATAATCGATACCCGCTTGCCGCTTTCTATCAAAACAGTGGCTACCTTTGTTATAAGTGTTGTCTTCCCACTGTTTGAGGGGCCTGTGAATGCAACAGCCAGCCTTTTTTTCACGCCATCATGCCTTTTTGTTAATTGAAGAAATTATATCCAAGAAAACTTATAAAAACTCAAAGGAGTAATCAATGAACACTTATGTATAATACAATTACTCAAATCACAGGAAATCTTAATGAACAAAATTTTAACGTGGGCGTTGCTTGGTTCTTCTTTGATCTTTACAGGTTGTGTCAAAACGACGGCATTTGACTTTTTCTCATCCGACACCTATTATGAAAAAGCTGTATCGAACATGCAGAAGGTCTCTTTGATGAGAGATATGGAGACCAAAGCATTGCTACATGCCGTCTATCTTAATAATGTTGACCCACATATCTATTCCGGCGATGAGCACTTTTATGTTGCGGTGCATATTATCGAAGATGCGTATGATCCCAAAAGACATGGATTGAAGAATCTTGATTACAAGCTTAGAATGGTCGAAGAGGTCACTGAAGCCGAGGAAGATGATCTAAGTAAAGCTCCGGGTTACACAAGTGAAGATGCAGCAGATGATAGTGCGACCAAGAAGATGACCCTTGTCTATACAGATCCGATAGAAGCCACAGAGCTTGATGAGGAACATAAGTTGCGCCGCACAATGCCGATAAGACAACAGTGGAACCATTTTTACATTGTCCGTTTTAAGGAGGTAAATGCCACTGAACTTACCCTGTCATTTGAAAATGATCAGTACGGCAAGGTTCAGCTTAAATTCCACAAAGAGAAGCAATAACAGGCAGGAGACGGGCTGATCTCTGCTGGACAGATCAGCAATTTTTTAAACCTATCCACCGACATATTATTATTTTATTTTATTTTATTTTTTAAAGTTTTTTTACTATACTTATTACAAAACATTATTGATGACTCATCAAGAGTAAAAGGTTTGTTGATGTATAGATCGTTGTTGTTACTTTTCGGACTTGTTTTATTTCTGGCATCCTGTTCATCCAATCAACCACCAAGACTCAAAATATCTGCAACAACCTGGATAGGCTATTCACCTCTGTTTTATGCCAAAGAAAAGGGATGGCTGGAGCCTTTAAATATAAAGCTTCTAAACGTTAGTTCATTAAGTGAAAACATGTATCTATATGAAGCTGGTAACGCTGATGCGTATGTAGGGACACAGTATGAGTACAGTCTAATTGTAAAAAAGGATTCATCTTTAATGCCGATCATGCTGTTTGACCGCTCTTTTGGCGGCGATATGATCCTTAGTAATTCTACTCTTGACACTTTGCAAAACAGTTCAGCCCCTATTGATGCTCACCTGGAGCTTGATTCGATCAACTCAACACTCTTAAATGATTTTTTAAAAACCAATAAGATTGATAAAAAACGGATTAACTATATCAACATGGATCAGGCGGAGATCTCTTCACTGAAAAAAAAGAAGATGAGTAGAGATGCCTTGATCGTAACGTATATTCCCTATGATGTCCAACTTAAGAAAAGCGGGTTTGTGGAAATAGCTTCGACTAAAACAAGCTTAGACTTGGTAGTGATAGATGCACTTTTTACGACAGAGAAAAAGTTCAACGAACACAAAGAACAGTTTGTAGCGTTGAAAAAACTTGTCGATGATGCCGTCATCGCTTTAAGTGAAAACCCTGAAGAGTTTTATGAGACCATCAAACCTTATCTGCTTGAAGTCAGTTACGAGGAGTTTATCGAATCTCTCAATGATATCATCTGGATCAACAATGATGTCTCTCCCGAGCTCATGAAGCGAATACAGAAGGCGGACCTTCCAACGAGGAACCTGATTTAATATGACACTTACGATAAAGAAGTTTTCATTTCTTACCATTCTTCTTCTTTTTGGCGTACTCTACAGTGTTTTTGCAAAGTATTATTTTGACCAGCGCGAGAGAACGGCAGGTGTTATACTCAAAAGCCTTCAAAACGATATGTCTGAGCTTAGCTATCTTCTTTCTAAAAACATCAAAAACAAGAACGGCGTACGTTCTTTGCGTGCGATATTGGAACGATCAACTTCGAATAATGATTTTATCGATGCCATTATTCTCGCAGATGACACGGAAATCTTGTTTACAACGGATAGAAACTACAAAAGCATACCTTCAAAATACCTGCTATCCAATACACTGGCAATGGATTCATACTCAAAGCTTTTGGATAAAAGAGGGCTAGAGGGAATTGTTCGATTTTACGAAAAAGATACCCAGCACGAATTGAATCTTCTTTTCATGCTCGATCAAGACGAGATAATCTTATATTTCGAAAAAGACAAATTGCGTTTTTTGTTTTTCTTTGGCCTCATCCCGATTGTTGTTCTCTCTCTCATATGGATGGCATTACAATATTTTGTAACAAGACCCTTGGAACTTTTACGACAGTATGCCTATTATCAAAATTTAGTGCCTAAGTCTTTTCATCTCAGAGAGCTTGAAGCGATTCGTTCGTCTATGGTGCAAACCTTTATGCGGCTCGAAGACGAACAGAAGGAGCTTTACCAAATCGCTCGTACTGACGCATTAAGCGGCTTGGCAAACCGTAACGCTCTGCACGAGTTTCTTGATCGTCTCATTGCTGATTCAAGGCGTGCTAAAAAAGAGTTTGCCTTCTTGTTTCTTGACCTGGACCATTTTAAAGATGTTAACGATGCATTGGGGCATAAGATCGGTGATGAACTCCTGAAGCAGGTTGCATCGGTTGTTCAGGAGGTGCTGCGTTCAAATGATTTTGTCGCCCGGGTCGGAGGTGACGAGTTCGTCATAGTCCTGCATCAATATAACTCCCTGCTTGAACTTACTTCAATCATCAAACGTATACAGGAGAGGCTGAGTCATACCTGGATCATCCAAACGCATCCGATCGAGGTCACCAGTAGTGTCGGTATCGCCTTTTTCCCAAAAGATGGAGAAGATATCGGTTCATTAATGCAGCATGCCGATATCGCGATGTATGAAGCAAAAAACAAGGGGCGAGCACAATATTACTTTTTCACAGAAGAGCTTAATGCTAAGGTGCAGGAGAATATTGCACTTGACAAATCAATGCGTGAAGCCTTGAAACAAAACGAGTATGAACTTTTCTATCAGCCTAAGATAAGCCTGAAAAACGGTGAAATCGTGGGTGCCGAGGCCTTGATACGTTGGGTAAGCCCGACAAAGGGCATCATCCCGCCAAATGTATTCATCCCGCTGGCAGAAGAGAACGGCTTTATCATCGAACTGGGCAACTGGATACTTGATGATGCCTTGCAGCAACAGGCAAAATGGCAAGAGCAGGGCATAGATATTACCGTTTCGATCAATATCGCGACCCAGCAACTTCTTGACAACATGTTTGAAGAAAAATTGAAAACATTGTTAAAGAGACATGGTAACGACCCTTCTAAGATCGATTTCGAGATCACGGAATACCTCTTTTTAGAACAAACAGAGGTTAATACTGAAAAGCTTGACATGGTCCATAAACAGGGCATATCCATATCCCTTGATGATTTCGGAACAGGGTATTCATCGTTGTCATATCTGAAAGACTTCCCTATCGATCATCTAAAGATTGACAAGGCGTTTGTGGACGATTTTAATAAACCGCAAGGTGCGATATTCCTCGAGACAATCGTCAGAATGGGACAGACGCTTGGAATGGATATCATAGCAGAAGGGGTAGAGACCAAACAGCAGATGAATTATCTTAAAAGTATCGGATGTGACATCTACCAGGGATATTACTGCTCAAAACCACTTAGTGTAGAAGAGTTTGAAATATTTTATGCAGGCTATGCACCTTTCCAGTGCGATATTAACTAAGCGTTACTCTTTTATAGCCACTGTTTTAGTTCTAAATCCATCAGTATAGGAAGGTTCACTTAAAAGCTCAAACAGAGAAGTGATCTTGACCTCATCACCGATGATCTTTTTATAGATCACATAGTTTGCAAGCACTTTCTTGGCATACTCCCTGCTTTCGGTATTTGCCATCAGTTCCATGCTGAGAAAAGGCTCATAGCTTCCACGCGAAAAATTGCCTTTAAGCAGATACCTTTTTGTAAACCCGATGCCGCCATTGTAGGCATAGGCAATAAAGAGCGGATGATAAAGGTGTTTTTTTAGATATTTAAGATGCTCAATAGCATATTCGATGTTTTTATACGGATCAAACATCTGCTCAAGTCTAATCTCCTCTTTTTTCTTCTTGGCCAGGGATTTTATCAAAAATGGCATGATCTGCATCACACCCAAGGCATAGGAACGAGAGATCGCTGAGGGAATGAAGTGGCTTTCCTGGCGTCCTAAAGCATAGATCAATGCCTTGTCGTCATTGTTTAGGCCATAGGTTGCTTCTTTGTAAGGCATGATATAGTTATGTGTTTTATAATCCATAGACTTTGAGTAGATAAAGGCATTGATGACCTCATCGTCTTGAGTATTAAAAGTTTTTAAAAGTCTTGGTAGTTCATCTTTCTTCGATGTTCTTATCTGGTCAAGAGCTTTCTGCCAGACATAGGGATTGCTCAGGTTGTGTTCTGAAGTCTGTTCTGTAAGCTCACGATGAGAAAAATAGTTGTTTGTACTCAGATGGAGTTTATCTCGTGCATACAGCGTATAGATGTTGATATCGCTGCTTTTATCGAGGTGTTGGAGGTACTGCCTCTCTTTAGTCAAAAGATAATGCCAAAAAACCGCCCTGTCTTTATCCATCTGGTAATAAGCTTTATTGTGTGATATCTCCAGGTAATAACCCGCTTTCTTAACGGCCTTATGTCTTAGGGCATTGAGGGCGAGAAAAAAATAGGACTGGGCGCTTAGTTCATGGGGTGATAGCTCAAGCAGGGAAGCTTGCATCCTGTCCATTTTAGGATCGGTGACGATATATTTTATTGCTCTTGCGAACCGTCTGTCATCCGCAAGATGATTGATCTCTTCTTTTGAAAGTTTAACATTGAAATATTTTTGCCTCTTTGCCGCTCCGATATTATTGAAGATTTTAAGATAATGATCACTCCCACTTTCTAAAAGGGCTGGCAAGAAAGGACGCTTGTTCATCAAGCTCAAACGAATACTTTTCTTGGGATGTTTCTCTTTTAGGAGTTTTGCAAAGCGATCTCTTTGCTCATTGCTCAGTGACATGGCCTGTGAATAGCTCAGTCCGCTATTGATGCAGTCTGCGTCTTGCTCATGAAGCAGGAAATCAATATCGCCTTTTGTACATCGGTAACGCTTTTTGACAGCCTCATCATCCGTTTTTTCAGCATAGGCTTTTAAAATTTTGAGGTTTTCTGCGTTCTTGACAAGAGAGTAGGCCGCATCGGCCTCGGAAGGAGTGATGTCCATCTGCATGAACTGCCATATCTGAAAGTCCCTGATATGGCCGCATGGCTTTGTTCTGAGTTCATCAAGGTTAAGTCCTGCCCACACTATAGCAGGCAAGAAGATGAAAAATACTTTGATCATAAAGCGTGCTGTATGGCTCTGACGAAAATTTGTATGACTTGCAAGGCAATGATAATCACAAGAGGCGCCAAATCGATACCGTTAAAAATCGTCGGTATAAAGCGTCTGACTATCGCATAGGCCGGATTTGTCATCCGATAAAGAAACTGTACAATAGGATTGAAAGGATCAGGCCTGACAAAGGTCAAAAGTGCCGCAATGATAACGATCCACATATAAATACCGATAAGTGCATTAAACAGGCCAAGCAGTTCTATCAAAACTTGATTCATTTGACAACCTCCGTCAGATAGTTTTTGATCAATGGATAGATAACGTCAAGGTCTGGTCCATCTTCAGTGGTACCGCAAAGGAGTATGCGCAGGGAGTGTAATAACGCATCACCTTCCAATCCACTCTCTTGCATCAGGTATGACCTTAAATCATCAAACTTTTCAAAGAAAGGAGCGTCTTTGAGTGCTTCCCTTATTTGCGTGACAGGTTTGGCATACGCTTCAGGAATAAGCTTGTTTGCAAAGATAGGAGATATTTTCTCACGCAGCTCTTTGGTCGTAGAGACCTCTTGTAAATAAACCTTGGCAAGCTGCCCAATCTCATCATCTGCAAAACCAACATATCTTGACAGCTCGACATTATCAAGGTTTAATAGATGTTGTTTGTTGATGGCACGTAGTTTCTCAATATCAAATACAACCGGTTCTATTGACACCTGGGAGATATCGAACCACTTAAGTGCTTCCTCTAGAGTAAAGATCTCTTTCGGCGGTTTATTGCCAAGAAGGATAAGGTGGTTTATGATCGCTGCAGGAAGAAATCCTTCTTCAAGAAGCCATTTGACACTTGAGGTCTTCTCTTGTCCGTCGATCTTCTCGCCACTCGTGTCAACCATAACCGGTACATGGGCATACTCTATCTCTTTCGTATAGTTCAGTGCAGCACGTACAGCAATCTGTCTTGGCGTATCTGGCAGATGCTCCTCGCTGCGAACTACGGTTGAAATATCAGAGATCATGTCATCAACAGCACAGGCAAAGTTGTATGTCGGGTTCTTGTCAGCCTTCATGATAACAAAGCTGTCAATTTCCGCAGGGGAAAAACTTTTCTCGCCTTGTATGACATCGTTAAAGACCACATCTACAGTTGGTTTGCGCAGGCGTACAGTAAAAGGGGATTCGTTATCTATTGTCTCTTCAGGTCTAAGTGAGAGACAGGCGTCATCATATTGATAAGTCTTCCCCTCTGCTTTGGCCTGTTCACGTTTGGTTTTGAGTGTCTGCGGACTACAAAAACAGTTAAAGGCAATTTTTTCATGAAGCAGCTGAAGTGCCATGGCACGATGATATTTAAGGTATGAGCTTTGATAAAGCACATCTTTGTATTTAATACCGAAAAGATCCAGTAAACCGACGATCTCCTTGTCTTTTCCTTCAATAGTCTGCTCCTTGTCAGTGTCTTCGATACGGATAACAAGGTCCTCGTTTTTTTGAACAGAAAGAATATAGTTAAAAAGAGCTATACGAAGGCTTTCGATATGCAAATCCCCTGTAGGGCTGGGTGCAAAACGTAACATTAAAATTCCTAAAATAAAATTATCGAATTCTAACATAATCTGGAAAAACAAGACTTGAATCAAGTGTTCAGAAGTGTCGTTTAGTATGCTTTAAGATCGCTAGTTTGTATTGATTGTTTATTTGAAAGTGGTGACCCCAAGGAGATTCGAACTCCTATGGCATGGATGAAAACCATGAATCCTAACCATTAGATGATGGGGCCATGAAGACAACTAATTTGTTGTGGCGGAATTATAGTCTTTATATTCTTAAGTATTAATAAAAAAACGGTATGAAAAATGTTTGAATCTTATCAAAGAAGCAGGTATATATTTTAGTTATAATAATCGCATGAAACAGATGGATTACATATTTTCAGACACGGATGAGCTGATCAAGTTTATTAAGCAGAACCATTTTGTTCAAGGTGCTTTTGTACAGATATATTCACCCGACAAAAAGTTGATGGAGGAGATATCAAAAACGGTTTGTACCGTGTGCACAAAACCTACGATCACAAAGATTCTTTCTACTGAATTCCAAGAGACTAAACTTCAACTTACAAGAATCACCAACAATGCACAGGTGTCATGCGATGTAAGTTTCTCAACATGTTCCGGCTCAGGCAGTGAAGCCGTCTACGCAGGTATAATCAATACAACCACTGAAGGGTTTTGGTTGCTTGATGCTGATCTTAATATCACGGATGTAAACTTCTCTTTATGCCGTATGCTTGGGTATAGAAAAGAGGAACTGCTCAATAAAAAGCCTTTCGATTTCATTGACACGGAAGATCAAGCTCATTGTAAATCCCAGGCGGAATTGATTGATGACATATCAAGCCGTACCTATGAGATCGTCTTTAGAAGAAAAGATGGTTCCCCGCTTTATGGACTTGTCAATGCTACAACAATGCATGATCATGATGACAAGCTCAAGACATTTGCATTCATCACTGATATCACCAAACAGAAAGTCATTGAAGAGGAGTTAAGGTCCCACCAGGAAGCTATTGAGAAGCTTAATAACACCCTGGAGCAGAAGATACATGAGGAGGTTGAGAAGAATCGTGAAAAAGACCAGATGATGTACCAGCAGTCTCGCCTTGCCTCTATGGGCGAGATGATAGGCAATATTGCGCATCAATGGCGTCAACCTTTAAATATTATGGCTCTTGTCATGCAGGACATCTATATATCGGATCAGCTTGGAAACCTATCATCGCAAAAAGTCGAAGAGTCGTACAATAAAGCAAACAACCTTTTACAATACATGTCACAGACGATTGATGACTTTAGAAACTTTTTCAAAGAGAGTGATGATGAAGAGGTCTTCAGTCTGAAGGATGCTGTTGAATCCGTTTACGGTCTTGTCTCGACGAACCTTGCTTACCACCATATCAGCTGTGAGATCCATGTTGAAGAGGATAGCATGATAACAGGTGGGTTAAACGAATTCAAACAGGTCATGATCAATATCCTCAACAATGCCCAAGAAGCCATTACGGTAAATGACAGTTCGAAAAAGGAGATCAGGATCACCATCTCAAAAAAAGGCTCTCATGCAGTGGTTCTCGTCCATGATGACGGGGGAGGGATAAAAAAAGAGGTCTTATTAAAGATATTTGACCCCTATTTTACGACGAAGGCACAAACTCAAGGTACCGGTCTGGGACTGTATATGTCAAAACGGATTATAGAAAACATGATGCTGGGTTCTTTAAGTGCCAAAAATGTTCGTAATGGAGCTGAGTTTCGTATTGCACTGCCTCTAAAAGCGTGAGAAATGTAGTTCAATAAGGTTTGAATAACTAAAGAGAGAAGGGCGGTTAGCCCTTTGTCTTATTGATCGTAGAATGAACGCAGTGCTCTGATGATAACGGCATTCTTTGAGATGCTCTCTGTCTTAGCATTCTCATCGACCAGTTCGTATAGGTTAAGTGGAAGAGAGATAGAGAATGTCTTTGTCTCTACTTTTTTCTTCTTGCTGATCAATGAAGTAACATTACTAAGCAGCTCAATGATCTTTTTAGTGTCTATCGGTTTCTGGATGAAACTGTTAACGCCTATCTCGATCGATTCAGAAATTTTTTGGATATCGTTACTTGCAGAGATAACGATGATAATCTGATTAGGATTCATCTCACGTATCTTGCGTGACAACTCGATCCCATCCATCTCAGGCATGACGATATCTACAAAGATGATGTCTGGCTGGAGTCGTTCAAACATCTCAAGAGCTTCTTTTCCGTTAAAAGCAGAAGAGACCTCAGAAAAAAAGTTTTTAAAGGTTGAGCTTAACAGCTCATTAGCCACACCTTCATCTTCGACAACCATTGCCGTTAGTTTTTTTGTCTGTTCAGTGAGTTGTACTAAATCAACATTTGCCATGCATTCTCCTGGTTTTAGTTTTAGAAATTATACGCTGTT
>JBFFSC010000003.1:0-38836 GCA_041572615.1 Sulfurimonadaceae bacterium | reverse complement strand
GTATGTCCGCGCACACTCACTTCAAGATCATTGGGAAGCTCCTGTACCAGTAAAGCGATACGCTTCAAAAACAGCAAGGCATCCTCATTCTCTATCTTTGCTTCACCCGACTTAAAAAGTAGACTTGCCGGCAGGCGCAATACAAATCCCTGTTCACTCTCAGCCAGTGTCACAGCCGGACCTTTGCCCTTTTCCATCATCTCATTCATCTCTGCGATCGCCTGCTTGATACGGTTGACCTGCTCCGAACTCTCATCACGGTTCTCTATCGGAGTGGACTCCAGAATACGCTGCTTGGAGATCTCCGTCTTCGTACCCCCTTCAAGAACACTCATCGCACCTGCAAGTGATCCGATCGCCTCGGATATCTTTTTGGCATCCATACTGGACATGGACAGAAGCAATACGAAGAAACACAGCAGAAGTGACATAAGGTCACCGAAGGCTGCCAGCCAGTTAGGAAGACACTTTGGACAGTCACAAGGCTTCGCTTTTTTTCCCATTACACAGACCTAGGCTTATTCAAACTGACTTACACGATCATTCGGCGAAAGAAAAGAAAGAAGCTTGGCTTCAAGTGTACGTGGATTATCACCTGCCTGGATCGACATAATACCTTCCAGGACGACCTCTTTGACAAGGTTCTCCTCGTCATTACGGATCAGAAGAATATTGGCGACAGGTGCACCGAAGATATTACCGATCATCGCACCGTACATCGTCGTCAGCAAGGCAACCGCCATTGAAGGACCGATGGCCGAAGGATCCGCCATGTTCAAAAGCATCGCGACCAGACCGATCAGTGTACCGATCATACCCATGGCACCGGCAAACCCTGCCCACTGATCAAAGACAGCCGCATTACCCTTATGGCGTGTACTCGTCTGCTCCATCTCGATCTCAAGCAAGTCACGGATCGTATCAGGCTCATTCCCGTCGACAGCCATGGAGAGTCCCTGTTTCAAGAACTTGTTCTCTTCAACATTGGCGGCAGCTTCCAGCGACAAGATCCCGTCACGACGTGCCTGCGTCGCATACTCGACCAGTTTTTTTATGAGTTCCTGAAGGTCTTCCTGGGGCGGCTTGACAGCTATCATGAAGATCTTGACAAAGTTCTTCATCTGCTCCATTCTGAAACCGACAAGAAGTGATCCGAGTGAACCTCCAAATACGATCAACACTGAAGGGATATCGATGTAAGCACCGATACCTACACCCATCGCCATTGCGCCAAAGAGCAGTGCAATAATTAAAACCAGACCTATGACCGTTGCTAAATCCATTAGAACCCCAAAAATGATTAGTTTAAAAGTAACATAATTATTACTTAATTTTTAAAAAACAAGCTTAAATCCTGCCTGTCAGCTACAACTCACATCTATAATGTGACCTTTATTTATCCAAACATCGGTTGTTTTATCAAAAACATTACTGTTTTTTGGAGATCTTTTCAGAACAGGGCAACCACTTTTTTTACGGTTTAACTGTAAACTTTTTGACTTTGTCAATCCACCACAGTTTAGTTTTATAGAAACTTTTTTACTCCGTAAAAACCAACATAGTTTAGTTTTGTTACAATTGCATTCAAACCAAACTAAAAGAGTGAGCATTACTAATGAATCTATCCATCGTGATATTAGCTGCCGGCAAAGGCAGCCGTATGAAGTCATCAAAAGCCAAGGTACTTCATCATATAAGCGGCAAAGAGATGCTATATTTTATTATCAAAGAGTCACTCAAAGTCTCTGATGATGTCACTGTGATCATCCATCATCAAAAAGAAGCTGTCCAAGAAGCGATGAGCAAACACTTTGGCGACAAGATAAACTTTATCGTACAAGATGCAGAAAACTTTCCTGGTACCGGTGGAGCTGTTATGGGAATCAAGCCGCGTCATGACAAGATCTTGGTGCTTAACGGAGATATGCCGCTTATCACGGCTGAAGCGCTTAAAGGCTTTGAAGACTCAGCTGCCGATATCACCATGTCCGTCTTTGATCTCAAAGACCCTTCCGGTTATGGACGTGTGATCATTTCTGAAAAAGGTGTCCAACGTATTGTCGAAGAGAAAGATGCTTCCGAGGAAGAGAAAGCTGTCACTACAGTGAATGCAGGCATCTACTGTTTTTCAAAGTCTGTTATCGACAAACACCTACCTAACCTTTCCAATGAAAATGCGCAGTCTGAATATTATCTGACCGATATCATTGCAATGGCACAACTCGACGGACTGCTTATCGAACCCCTACTGGTGAACGAAGAGGAGTTCAAGGGAGTAAACTCCAAGCTGGACCTCTCCAAGGCAGAAGAGATCATGCAAGAGCGTATTAAAAACAAGTGGATGAAAGAAGGTGTTACCATGCAGCTTCCATCAACGATCTACATCGAAGAAGGCGTGACCTTCAGTGGTGAGTCGATCATTGAAAACGGGGTCCGACTTTGCGGCAACACCTTGATCGAGAATGCTCATATCAAAGCAGGTTCCGTCATCGAAGAGAGCATTATCAAAAACTCAGACATTGGACCGCTCGCCCACATCCGTCCCCTCTCTCACATCGAAGACACCCATATCGGAAATTTTGTAGAGGTCAAGAAATCAACACTCAAAGGAATCAAAGCAGGACATCTCAGCTATCTCGGCGATGCTCAGATTGATGAGGGCACCAACGTCGGCGCCGGCGTAATCACCTGTAATTACGATGGCAAGGCCAAATACCAGACCATCATCGGTAAAAATGTGTTTATCGGTTCAGACACACAGCTGATCGCACCGGTAATCGTGGAAGATGACGTACTTATCGCGGCAGGGACAACCGTAACAGCAGGCAAAGTCGAGAAAGGTTCACTCAGCGTCTCGCGTGCACCGCTCAAATCAATAGCCGGGTTTTACTACAAGTTCTTCACAAAGAAATAGAGTTGCTCTATTTCTGAGCTATTCCGGAAGAACGCCCCTCTCTCCTTGCTGTAAAACAGCATTAGAAATTAAAGACTAGTGATCCACCATCGCGATATCACTTCTGATTGCATTTAACAGCAGTGTACGTTTATCCTGACGGTGTTGATAGATAAAGGTATGCGCCGGAAGTGTCTTGAGTTCAGCATCATAATAGTTCGTGTTCGAGCATCTTCCCAAAAAGAGAAAAGAGAAGAGGAGTTTTATCTTGTAGTCCTCAAAGATCTCGTGAGGCTGTGTCAGAAAGGTCAGACCATACTTTTTAAGGTTGACAAGCGAAAGGATATAGAACATAAAATCCTCGAACTTCGTGTAAAAAGCATTCAGACAAGATATCTCATGGAAAAAGTAGTAATAGTTATCGAGAAGCTCAGGGATTTGAAAAGTCTTGGAAAGACGGCTTTTCACATCGCGCTTGTTTGAGAAATATTTCGGGTTGGTCGCCATATAGATGTTCTCACGTCTGGCGATTGCTTCTTGCAAAGCGGCATCGAAAGCATCACTCTCTTCAAAACGCATATAGAAGAACCTTTCATCTTTTTTAAAACGTGACTCCACAGCATCTTCATCCGGATCAGAGAAGTCCAGGTAAAGTGTCGGGACGCCGCTGTCCATGACATATTCGCGGATAAGGTTGGCCAGGTGTGTTTTACCACATCCCTCTTCGGCCAAAATAATAGTATTTTGAGTAAGCATTCTCTCGATCAACTCAAGGTTGGCAATACTGTTTTTCAATTTTCCTATGTTTCGTTTCATAAATATCCATCCATATCAATATTAAGTATAAAAAAGGAATTATAGCTAATCTACGCTCATTCCTGCCAGATAACCGCTGGCAAACGACCATTGGAGGTTATAACCGCCGCAGGGTCCGTCCAGGTTCATGACCTCTCCGCAGAAGAAGAGACCTTTGAGTACTTTGGACTCCATCGTCTCCGGACGGATCTCCTTTAATGAGACACCGCCGCGCGTGATCATAGCCATCTTGAAACCGTCATGACCGGTTACTGTCAAAGGGGTCCATGCCAATATTTTTATCAGGTCTGATCGTACCTGGCCGGAAAGTTTGTTAAAGCTTCGTGTACAATCCGCTTTCGCCAGCTTGCACAGTTCAATGCTCAAGGCTTCGGGCAAAAGCGTCTTCATGATATCAAGCGTACTTTGGTGGGGGTCTTTGTCGATCGCCTGTTTAAAGTACTTCAACAGTTCATCCTCGTTTTTTCCCTTTGTCAAATTTAACAACAAAGGGACTTCTTGGTATTTCTCGATCAAAGGGGTCACCTCTCTGGCAAAATCGAGTACGACAGGCCCGCGGATCCCTGTTTTGGTAAAGATAAGGTCTCCCTTTGCCCGAAGCCGTTTTGCCTTTTTCAGATCCACCCTGAGTTCGACTTTGGCTATCGTGTCCGCACGGCAGTTCTGCACCCATGTCTCTTTTGTGCGAAGCGGCATCATCGCAGGAAAGAGTTCCGTCACCTTATGACCGACAGACTCTGCGAGAGGATAGCCATCTCCTTCTGCACCCAAAACAGGATAGCCCATACCACCGGTAGCGATGACAACATTGGGAGCAAAAAAGCTCATTTCCCCTGTACGTACACCTTCAACATGCTCTTCATTGAAAAGCAAGGCTTCGACGCGCTGTGAGCAGTGTACCTCGACTCCAAGTCTTTTCATCTCCTCTTCAAGGGCACTCAATATCGTCGCCGCATTATGGGTGACGGGAAAGACCCTGTACCCGTCAGGAGCATGACTTGACACACCGATCTCTTCAAAAAATGCACGCAGACGCTTATGATCGAAGGCTTCAAGAGCCTGGGTCATGAAACGCCCCTCTCTTCCAAAACGTGCCATGAACTCATCATTGGGAAGGGTATTGGTCAGGTTACAGCGTCCCCCGCCTGTCGCTTTTAACTTGGCGCCAAGCTTGGAGAGCTTTTCGAGAAGAAGAACCTTTTTATTGCGCCGCGCAGCTGCAATGGCGGCTATCATACCGGCAGCTCCTGAACCGACGACGATCAAATCATATCTATTCATCCGTGCAATTATGACAAAATTAGTGTAAAATACACTAAAAAAGATATCTATATGTTTCCCGACCTCTTAAACGGCAAAAAAATTCTTCTCGGTGTCACAGCCTCAATCTCTATCTATAAATCCCTCGAGCTTATCCGTCTTTTTATCAAAAGCGGTGCGCAGGTACGTGTTGTCATGAGCGAGTCTGCCAAAAAGTTCATCACTCCCCTGACCTTTGAGACCATCAGCATGAACAAGGTACTGCATGCAGAGACGGAAGCATGGGATGACGACCTCAACCACATCAAAATCGGCGAATGGGCAGACCTCTTTGTCATCGCTCCCGCTTCGGCAAATACCATAGCAAAACTCTCCCAGGGGATTGCGGACAACCTTCTACTACAGACGGCCCTTGCCTATCCGCGAGAAAAGCTGCTCTGCCCTGCAGCAAACACCCATATGATAAACAACCCTATCATCTCCAACGCGATGAAGATGCTGGCACTGTCAAACTACACACTGATGAACACACAGTCAAAGCTGCTTGCCTGTAATACCAAAGGAGACGGGGCCCTGATCGATATCGAAGATATCTATTTTCAGTCCTGTCAGATTCTGCTTAAAGAGGAGTATTGGGCAAACAGGCCGGTCATCATCACCGGCGGCGGCACGATAGAGAAGATCGACGATGTACGCTACCTCTCCAATTTTTCCAGCGGAAAGATGGCTTGCTCCCTTGCATTGGCCCTCTTTTTCAGAGGTGCTGATGTAAAGATCATATCGACAGCTTTTCCTGAACGTCTTCCTCACTCGATGGTTCAGATCGGAATCGAAAGTTCGGATGCGATGCTGGAGTACCTCAATGATTTTATCCGTGTCGCCAAAAACTCAGCAACAGCTCAACTCAAAGAAAAAAAGCCCTTTGTCTTCATGGCAGCCGCAGTGAGTGATTTTATCCCGGCACATGCTGAAAATGGTAAAGTCAAGAAATCCGATATCGGCGAAGTATGGCCGCTGGAACTGAAGCAAAACACCGACTTGCTTGCTTCGATCGATAAAGAGGGCATACATGCGATCGGTTTTAAAGCCGAGATGGATAAGGACAGAGGGCTTGATAATGCAAAAGCGATGCTCGAGAAAAAAGGCCTCGATGCTGTCTGCTATAATCTCTTGAAAGACCGCTCAAGTTTTGGAACGCAGGAGAATGCTTTGGAGTTTATCACCAAAGGTGAGCAGACGAGCCTCCCCAGCCAGGATAAACTCTTCCTTTCACTCGAGCTCGCGGAGCTTTGCAAAAAGCTATGATCATTTCCTCCCTGCCCCAGATTCAGAACCTGCTTGCAGAACTCTCTTCAAACCGGCTCTCCTCTCTCCTGCCGGTCGAAGTCCTTGTCTTGAAAAAGCTCTCCCCAGAGAAATATCTTCTTCAGATCAAAGACAAAAGCTTTGAGACGACCACATCCAAACCCCTTGATGTCGGTGCAAAATACCTTGCTTCTGTCTCGCAGGACCCTAAAAGCAGCACCCTCTTCCTGAAACATTTTCATAAACTGCCTGTCAAACCGGAACAGGCCGTCTATCTGATTGACGAACTGATCGCACACTTTAAAAAACCGTCCAAAGAAGCCATCACCGAACTTCATACCAAACTCCTCTCCACCCTCTCGAACAGTTCAAGCAAAGAGGAGTTCAACTTTTTGACACAGATGCTTCTCGGCCTGTCGCAGGGAACGGTCTCTTTGCCCTTTCGATATGAGGGCGGATTCGGACTGCTTCAGTACAAAAAAAAGAGGAAACAAGAGAAACAAAGCCAAGATGAAGTACAATTCTATGCACATCTTAACCATTTGGGCCCCTTGGACGGTGTCGTCGGTTTGAAAGATGATCAGATCTATATCAGAATCAACGTATTGTTTGAAGAGAGCTTGAAGCTCCTGGAACGCTTCAGGTGTGAGTTCTCTTTTGACAATGCCTTGCAGATACAACGCAAAGAGGAAATCGGACCGATGTTCGTTTTAAATAACAATATTTTGGATGTCAACATATGAATCAGGCCAGACATATCGCAATGATCATGGACGGAAACGGACGATGGGCCCAGGAAAAAGGGAAGAAGCGTTTTGTCGGCCATGAAGCAGGTTCGGAAAGAGTACGTGAGATCACAGCTTTTTGTGCCAAAGAGCCCGAGATAGAGCGCCTGAGCCTTTATGCCTTCAGTACAGAGAACTGGAAACGGCCCAAACTCGAAGTCGAGTTTTTGATGAAACTGCTCGGCACTTATCTGGAAAAAGAGCTTCCTACCTACCTTGAAATGGGTGTCAAGTTTGAGATGATCGGTGATGTCACACGCTTTTCCTCTTCCCTTCAAGAGCAGCTTGGAAGGCTAGAAGAAGAGACCAAGCACGGCACGAACCTTATTCAGCACCTTGCCTTGAACTACGGCTCAAGAAACGAGATCCTGCGAGCAGTCAATTCACTTAAATGCAGTGAGATGATTACTGAAGAGAGCCTAAACAATGCACTGGATTGTAAACATGATGTCGACCTCTTGATACGAACCGGTGGAGACCACAGACTTTCGAATTACCTTTTGTGGCAGGCGGCTTATGCCGAGCTCTTTTTTACCGATACTCTCTGGCCGGACTTTACAAGTAAAGAGTTAGAGAGTATTATTGCATCTTATAAAAACATAGAACGACGATTCGGGGGTATTAAATGATTTTTGGCTTTGTAGTGGTAATCGGCCTTGTCTTCGGTTCCTTTTTAAATGTCCTCATTGCACGAATCCCCAACGATGAGAATGTCGCTTTTCCTGCTTCTCACTGTCCCAAATGCAAGACACCCCTGAAGTTCTACCATAATATACCGCTGTTTTCATGGCTCTTCCTGGGAGGAAAATGTGCCTTTTGTAAAGAGAAGATCTCCATACAGTACCCTATCGTCGAACTCCTAAGTGCCGTCATCTTCGCCAGCGTCTACCTTAAGCTCGGACTGGGCTATATGGCCGTGATGATCGCGCTCTCATTTAGCTTTCTTCTAGCCTTGTCTGTTATCGACTACTACACGAAGATGGTCCCCGACAGCCTTAATCTTCTGGCCTTAAGCACGGCCATTGTCGCGGCGACAAGTTTTCAGGGATTTGTACTCAACTTTCAAAACGCCCTGCTCTTTGTCGGTGGTTTTGCCCTGCTTCGCTTTTACCTCTCCTACCTGATCAAAAAAGAGGCCCTGGGCGAAGGTGACCTGATGGTCGCGGGTACCATGGGCGCGATATTGGGAATTCAGCTTGCCCTGATGTCAATCTTTGTCGCTGCCCTGCTGGCACTGCCGGTCATGATGCTGATGCGAAACGAGACAGATGAAAGCAAGATGGTGCCCTTTGTCCCTTTTCTTGCTATGGCACTCTTCATCGTCTATATCTTTGACAGCTACTTCATAAACTATTGGAACAGCCTGTATGGATAAACTAAAGAACTATCTGTTATCAAACTTTTCTCAGATATATTTCTCTATCTTCTTACCGCTGTATGTCATTGCATCTGTCATCATGTTGGTAAAGATAGCCGCCTTTACCTCGGTGATTCAGCTCAACCTCTTTGAGATGGTAAAACTCTACCTCTTCATGCTGCCTGATCTTCTCTTTTACACCCTGCCTGTGACCTTTTTCATTGCTGCTGTCATGACCGTTGCCAAACTCTCCTTTGACTATGAGATGATCGTGATCTTCTCTTTGGGTGTCAAACCGTCCAAGGTGTTGATGTTCTTTACCAAACTCGCTTTTATACAGACAGTGATTCTGATCATTCTATTCTTTGTCGTCTCCCCGCATACGAAAAACCTCTATAAGAACTTTATCAAGGTCAAAAAGACGGAAGCGAAGTTCAATATTGAAGCCTCGGAATACGGACACAAGTTTGGAGACTGGCTTATCTTTGTCGGTGAAAACAATGAAGAAGGAAAGTTCAGTGACCTTATACTCTTCAACCAGCAGGCAGAAGAAGAGACCCTTATTCTGGCCAAAGATGCCGATATCGTCACCACGAACGGTGTCTTGAAGCTCCAGTTGGAACAGGGGAAAGGCTTCAACTATACAAAAGAGTCCCTCTCGCAGATGAGCTACCGCAAGATGTATATCAATGACACGACCGTTGCCGATACGGATGAGTACAGAGACACCTTGCAGTATTGGCTCAGTCCGGACAAACGCGAAAAGATGACGCGAAAGTTCACTATCAACACCCTTGTGGCCATTTTTCCTCTGCTTAGTGTTTTTCTCATCCCGACGATCGGCATTATCAATGCAAGACACCAAAAAGGATATACCTACGCCTACATCTTTACCGCTATCCTTCTCTATTACAGTCTGACATTCGCCCTGGCAAAACCCGTCGGCTTGTACACGATTGCCATCATCTCAATGGCAACACTTTTAAGTGTCACTTATCTCTACTATCAAAAAGTCGTGAAACGATATTGACACTAATATGAAGATACAACTGCTCATCTCTTATAATGGCTCCTCATATGAGGGTTCTCAAGTCCAGAAGCATACGAACAACACCATTATGGGAAAACTCTACGAAGCACTTGAAGTCCTCAACATCAAGACAAAACTTCATGCCAGCGGACGAACCGATGCGGGTGTACATGCCTTCAAACAGATGATGCACTGTGAGATCCCCGCTTTCTGGTCAGACCTTGACAAACTTAAAGAACACCTGCAGTTCCAGCTCCCAGACAGTATAAAGATACGCCAGCTCAAACAAGCCGATGATGCTTTTCACTCACGCTACAGTGCCAAACGCCGTGCTTATCGCTACATTCTCTGCGATGAAGAGAGCAACCCCTTTGAAAGTGCTTTTGTCACCTTTATTCGCACACCTATCAACCTGCAGCGCCTGCAGGAGTCGATGGCCCTGTTTGAAGGAGAGCACGACTTCAGCATGTTTAAAAAAAGCGGGAGCTCTGCAGGGACGACGGTACGCACCGTTTTCAAAGCAAGAGCCTATCCATACAAGAACAAGACGGTACTCTATTTTGAAGCCAATGGTTTTTTACGTTCGCAAATACGCTATATGGTGGCTTTTTTACTCAAGATCAATGAAGGAAGATTTTCCACAGAGCAACTTCTTGAGCAGCTTGAGAACAGAAAAATGCACAATACACGCCCCGCCCCACCCAATGGACTTTATCTCTCTAACATAATCTACTAAACTAAGTTTAGTTAATGTGACTAAAGTATATTGATACCACTTGCATTATAATTTAAATTTTTGCTATAATCGCACAAATTTTCAAAAGGAGTCCAATTATGGCAAAACATCAGTTTCAGACAGAAGTCAATCAAATTTTACAATTGATGATTCATTCACTTTATTCCAACAAAGAGATCTTTTTACGCGAGCTTGTATCCAATGCATCAGATGCCCTGGACAAGCTAAACATGCTTGTTCTTACCAATGACGAATACAAGAGTGTCGCTTTTGCACCACGCATCGACATCTCCTTCAACAAAGACGACAAACAGCTTATCGTCTCAGACAGCGGTATCGGGATGGACGAGGCAGACCTGATCGCAAACCTGGGGACCATCGCGAAATCGGGGACGAAAGCATTCCTGGAGAACCTTTCGGGTGACGAGAAAAAAGACTCTCAGCTGATCGGTCAGTTCGGGGTCGGTTTTTACGCCTCTTTTATGGTCGCTGACAAGGTCGAGGTCATCTCACAAAAAGCAGGTACGGATAAAGCGTACAAATGGATATCAGAAGGTACAGGCGAATATGACCTGGAAGAAGCAACACGTGATGGACACGGAACGACGATCATTATGCACCTTAAAGATGAGGAGGAGGAGTTCCTTGATGCCTACCGTCTTGAGAACATTATCAAAAAATACTCCAACCATATCCCTTTCCCTATCTTTATGGACAAAGAGCACTATGTCGCTGCTGAGAAAGACGATGAAGGTAATGAGACAAAACCGGCATCGACTGAGATCAAAAACGAACAGGTCAACAGAGCCAATGCACTGTGGACTATTTCAAAATCCGAGATAAAAGAGGACGAATACAAAGACTTCTACAAAAGTATCTCACACGACTCGGGCGAACCGATCACATGGATGCACAACAAAGCCGAAGGTGCCATTGAATACACTACCCTTTTCTATATCCCTGAAAAAGCTCCGATGGACCTTTACCGTGTCGACTACCAGACAGGGATCAAGCTCTATATCAACCGTGTCTTCATCACGGATGATGAAAAAGAGCTTATGCCGACTTACCTGCGTTTCCTTCGCGGGGTGATCGACTCAAAAGACCTTCCGCTTAACGTAAGCCGTGAGATACTTCAATCCAATCCGGTCATGTCAAAGATCAGAAATGCTTCGGTTAAAAAGGTGCTTGCAGACCTTGGCAAGATGATGAAAAAAGATGCTGACAAATATGCCAAGTTCTATGCTGAGTTCGGAAACTGTCTAAAAGAGGGTATCTACTCCGATATGGGGAATCGTGAAAAGCTTTTAGAGCTGTTGCAGTTCAACACGCTTAAATCAGATGAGAAGACGACACTTGAAGAGTTTATCAAAGGTGTGGATGAAGAGAAGAAAGAGATCTATTACCTCACAGGAAAGATGGCCCTTTCCATGTTAAAGAACTCCCCGTCTTTAGAGCGTTTCAAGGCGAAAGATATTGATGTTCTTATCCTCAACGAAGAAATCGATACGATCGTATTCCCGATGGTAAACGAATATAAAGAGTACAAATTTGTCAATGTTGCCGATGCAAAATTTGAAGAGAGCGAAGAGGAGAAAAAAGCCGAAGAAGAGACCTCTAAAGAGTTTGACACACTGATCAAGGAATTCAAAGCAACCCTTGGCGAAGATGTCAAAGAGGTCGAGATTACATCTGACCTTACCGATTCTCCGGTCTGTCTGAAAATCGACAAAGAAGATCCAAGCTACATGATGGCACAGATGATGGCACAGATGGGTAATGCAGCCGATGTACCGCCGATCAAACCGATCCTTCAGATCAATCCTAAACATGAGATCCTTACCAAACTCAAAGACTCTGCCGATCAAAACCTGATCAATGATGCAGCTCATGTCCTTCTTGATCAGGCGAAGATCTTTGAAGGTATGGAAATAACAGACACAGCAGCCTTTATCTCCCGTATGAACCGTATCATGACCAAAGCCCTTTAAGGCTTTGCTCATCCAACTTACACTTCGCATTTCAATAGACATTTCATCCCTCTTTTTCTCATAAAAGAGAAGTTCTTAATACTATTTTGTTACAATCACTCCTATGAATGCTCCTAATGACTATAACGACCTGACTATCTTGATTGTTGAGGATGAGAAAGACGCCCGTGAGACATTAAGGTCAATGGTCGAACTCGACTTCAAGTATGTCTATGAGGCAGACAACGGGTGTGATGGTCTGGAGCTTTACCAAAAATACAAACCTGATATCATACTGACCGATATACAGATGCCCTGCATGAATGGCATCGAGATGCTCAATGAGATCAGAAAGAACCCCACCGACGTCCTGGCCATATTTATCTCCGCATACAGCGATGTAGAGACCCTTTTACAGGCGATTGACCTTAAGGTCGATGCCTACATCATCAAGCCCTTTTTATACAAAGACATTCTCGAGAAGATCAATACCAACCTCATTTCAGGCAAAACAGAAGGAGAACTGCACCAGAGCCTCTCACAACGTGAGTTTGAGGTCTTTATCGATATCACAAAGGGAATCAAGCCTACCGATATCGCTTCCAAATACAATATCAAGCCAAAAACCATCGGCACCTATCGAAAACGGATCCTCGAAAAGATGCACATGAACAGCAATGCGGAACTGATCACCTACGCCATCAAACATCATCTACTCTGATTTGTACTCCTTTATCCACTTTTCTTTTCTTTTTTCTTGATATATAATTACAATAAGATGAAATACTAAGGTTTAGATATGTCCAGTAATCCGTTGAAAGAGATCACCCTGCTATATGTTGAAGATGAGTCAATTATCCGTAACGAATTCGTTGAGATCCTTGAAGACGAGGTTTCAAAACTTTATATTGCTGCAAACGGTGAAGAAGGGCTGAAGCTTTTTAAAGAGCATAAGATCGATCTTGTCATCACAGATATCCGTATGCCGGTCATGGATGGCCTCGAAATGAGCCGTGCCATCTTGGACATCAATCCAAACACACCGATTATCATCTCCTCGGCTTTCAATGAGACCGAATACCTGATGGAAGCAATACAACTGGGAATCCACTACTACCTGCTTAAACCCATCAACCTGAAAGAGGTCTTCTCAACCCTCGAGAAAGCATCTGCCAATATCATCAATGCCAAAGAACTCAAGAAGAATGAAAAACTCCTGAAGCAATATAAAGAGGTCGTCGATAAAAATGCCATCGTCTCCAAAGCAGATAAAAACGGCATCATCACCTATGTCAATGATGCCTTTTGCAAAATAAGCGGCTATACACAAGACGAACTTATCGGAAAATCACACAGTATTGTTCGTCATCCGGAAACTAAAAATGAAGTCTTCAAGGAGTTATGGGACACAATCCTTTCTAATAAAGAGTGGCATGGAAAGATCAAGAACCGTGCCAAGGACGGTTCTGCCTACATCGTCGATTCAACGATTTTACCCGTTTTAAACTCAAAAAATGAGATCAAAGAGTTTATCTCGATCCGTCATGATATCACCCAGAGCGAAACGGACAAAGAAAGACTTGAGAAAAAACTGCATTCAAGTGCAAAGACACTTGAAGAGAAGATACAGTTCATTTATGAATATGAACATGCCCTCAAGGAGAATACACTCTTTTGCCGAACGACCGTCGATGGGACCTTAAGTATGGCCAGTGATGCCTTTGCCGAGCTCCTGGGGCTGGACCTCTCTGATACCACGAAAATCTCCTATTTAGACCTGGTCGATGACAGCTATATTAAAAAACTCGATGTAGAAGTACGCCATGCCATTGAAAAACACCAAAGCTGGAAAGGTCTCGTCAAACATAAAGACAGACAGGGCAAAGAGCTCTATCTCGAATCTTCCTTTTTCCCGATTTTAAATACAAAAGATGAGATACAGGAAGTACTCTGTTTTTATATCGATATCACGGAGCAGGTCCACCTCAACCGTGAGATCATCGCAACACAAAAAGAGGTAATTTCAACAATGGGTGCCATTGGTGAAACCCGTTCAAAGGAGACCGGTGACCATGTCAAACGTGTAGCCGAATATTCCAAACTCTTGGCACTCAAACACGGTCTAAGCGAAGAAGAGTCCGAACAGATCAAGATGGCGTCACCGATGCATGATATCGGAAAGGTCGGTATTCCGGATAATATCCTGAACAAACCCGGAAAATTAGACGAAGAAGAGTTTGAGATCATGAAAACACATGCCCAGCTGGGACATGAGATGCTTAAAGGATCACAGCAACCACTCCTAAAGACAGCTGCCATCATCTCAAGAGAACACCATGAAAAATGGGATGGTTCCGGCTACCCAAGGGGACTCAAAGGCGAGGAGATACATATCTACGGACGCATTACCGCCATTGCTGACGTCTTTGATGCATTGGGACATGACAGGGTCTATAAAAAAGCCTGGCCGCTTGAGCAGATACTCGAACTTTTCAAAGAGGGACGCGGAAAACATTTTGATCCCAACTTGATCGATCTTTTTATGGATAACCTCGATGACTTTCTTGCTATAAAAGAGAGCTTTGACGGTAAAAAAGAGGCAGAACGTGAATACCTTTAAACGCTTTAATATCAATGATCAGCTTTCTGTCCTTTATGTCGAGGACCAGAGTGATATCCGGGAGGAGTTCACCGAAATCCTATCGCTTTATATGGATGAGATTCATGTCGCGTCTAATGGCAAAGAGGGGCTGAACATTTACCAAGTCCATCACCCCGATATTATCATCACCGATATTCAGATGCCTGAGATGACAGGATTGCAAATGATCGAAGAGATACGAAAGAGCGATCCGGAAGTCCCTGTTATCGTAACCTCTGCATTTGATGATCCTGAGTACCTTCTGGCTGCCATCAACATGGGTGTGGAATATTATCTGATCAAGCCTGTCATACTTACTAAACTGCAAGATCATCTCGAACGCATCAAAAAACGTTTGATACAGCAGCGGGAGCTGGAAGCCTACCAACTCTATTTAGAAGACAGAGTTGAAGAAGAAGTCGCTCTGAGAGAGGCCAAAGAGGCCCTGCTTATTGAACAGAACAAGTCCTATGAGATCGGACAGATGGTCGGAATTATCGCCCATCAATGGAAACAACCCCTGCATTACCTTAACCTTCTTATCGAAGATCTTGGCATGGAATATGAGTACCAACCGCTGAGCAAGGAGTATATCCAGGATTTTGTACACAAAGGAACACAGAGGGTCAAGTTCTTGAGTGAAACGATGGATAACTTTTTGAACTTTTACAAGAGTGACACCAAGACAAATGTATTCTCTATAGCAACAATAACACAGGAGATTACGAGCTTCCTTGAGATGTCATATCAATCACTGGGAATAACGATCAAGATAGAAATAAATAATGACTTCTCCCTGCTAGGGATTAAAAATGAGCTGCAACAGGTCATCTTGAACATCTTCAATAATGCCAAAGAGGCCTTTGACGGTCAGAAAAGATCCGATGCCATTATTCATATCAATATCTCATCAGACAAAGAGCGCGGCACGATTCTGATCGAAGACAATGCCGGTGGTATACCAGAAAATATATTTGCGCATATCTTCGAACTTGAATACACAACAAAAAAAGATGGAAGCGGTATTGGCCTCTATCTCGTTAAAAAGATAATCACCGAAAGGTTCAATGGGACGATCGAAGTCGTGAACACTGACCTTGGTGCACAATTTAAATTAGTTTTTGACTTAACAAAGGAGTCATAAATGAAAACGATATTGCAATTTCTGCTCTTCACTCTCATCACGTTTTTCTTGACTGCCTGTGAAGAGAAACCACCTCAGATTCTCAAAGTAGGCATATCACCCTGGCCAGGGTATGAACCGCTCGCATTGGCAGCACAAAAGGGCTTTTATCCCGACAACTCCGTCAGGATTATCCGCTTTGCCACACCAACCGAGTCCTATCGCGCCTTGAGAGACGGGGTTATCGATGTCGCAGCTTTTACGGCCGATGAAGTCTTTCATTATGCCGAAGTACGTGACAAACCGCGTATCTTTCTAATTCTAGATATATCAAATGGGGCAGATGCCATCGTCGCAAGAAACAGTATCAACACCCTTGACGAACTCAAGGGAAAACGACTTGGAGTGGAAGGAAGTGCCTTGGGCGACTATGTGATCAATCGGGCACTTGATTTTTCAACAAAACAGCTTAATCTGAACGATATACAGCTTAAAACGGTAGAGATTAATGAGCAGGAAAAAGCCTACCTAGCGGGTAAAATCGATGCTGCCGTTACGTATGAACCGTCTAAATCCTTGCTCCTTAAACATGGAGCTCATGTCCTCTTTGACAGTTCACAGATACCTTATGAGATCGTCGATGTCCTCGTCACCAATGAAGAGACTATACTCACACGTCAAAAAGAGCTTGAGGGTCTGGCCAAAGGCTGGTTTGCATCACTTTCCTACATCAAACAGAACTATCAAAAAGCAATGCATACCATGTCACAAAGCGAAGTGACGACGATGCAGGAGTTTCAAAAAGGGTATGAAGACCTTCTTATTCCTGACAAAAATGAAAACCTCAAAATGCTTGGCAGAGAAGGAAGCCTTCTCAAACCTATGAAACGACTTTCCATGCTTATGTATGAGAAGGGAAGCCTGGAAAAAGCCATCGATGTCAGACCTCTTTTAGACAGTCGAATTATACGCGCTATCGAGGAATGAGAATGAACTTTCCTTTAAAATACCTCATTCCGCTGTTAAGTTTTTTTATTGGTGTCGTACTGGTCATTATACAAAGCTACATCCATATGAACAGGGAATACGAGAGGATGATGAAAAACTCCTCTTCCCAGGCCAAAGTAGTCGGTAACAGACTCGCCAGTCAGATCACATTTAAAATAAAGAACGAAGGCTTTTCCGAACAGAAACTCATCAGTATGAGTGCGCCATATATGGCAGAAGGCCTCGATCAGATTACTCTCTATAATGAAAAACTTGAACCGATCTTTTCACGTTTCATACCAACCTATACCCATGATCCTATGGAATACTTTGAAAGCTCTCATGCATTCAAGGTCATCAAGGATCAGTTTTCAAATATAGATTACAGAAAAAAGCAGAAAAAGATTATCGGTTATTTTCCTATCGACCTTCCCGTCAAAAAAGGAGAAGTACTCTCAAGACATGCCGGTGTCATATTCTTGGTCTTTGATATTACAGCTGAATATATACAGACAAAAAATGCTATCATAAAAACAGCCGTCATGAATGTCGCGACTATTGCTGTTATGGTCATGATATTTTCATTGATGATGTATTTTCTTATTTTTAGGCGACTCAACGCTCTGCACCGTGCGAGCCTGCAGCTGTCGAAGGGGAACTTCGACGTCCATGTACATAGTAAGGGGCAGGATGAACTGACACAGGTCATTATGACCTTTAATACCATGGCTATCGATATGAAAGCCTATAAAAACACAATGCAGGAGCGTGTTGATAAAGCTGTTAGAGAGCGTACCGAGCAGAGTAAACTTCTGATACAGCAAAGCAAACTTGCATCGATGGGCGAGATGATAGGCAATATCGCCCATCAATGGCGTCAGCCTTTAAATGCTTTGGGTCTGATTCTTCAAAAGCTCGAACTTTTTTCAAGCCGTGGAAAACTGACGGATGAGATGCTCAAAGAGAATGTTCACAAAGCCAATACGATCATCAACAGGATGTCAAGTACTATTGATGACTTCAGGGACTTCTTCAAGCCTGACAGACAAAAGGAGCACTTTGACCTTACGACGGTCATTCACGATGTGATGAACCTTTTTGAGGCTGGACTCGGCGAGGCTGACATCTCGGTCAGTATCCAGATAGAAGAACCTATCGGTCAACTCTATGGGTTTAAAAACGAATTTGTCCAGGTACTCGTCAACCTTATCAATAACGCGAAAGACACGATGAAGGAGAGGAATGTCTCTAACAGACATATATCGATCCATGCACAAGAAAAGGGGAATGAGGTTCTCTTTACACTCAGTGACAATGCCGGCGGTATCGATGAAAAAATAATTGACCGTATCTTTGAGCCCTACTTTACGACAAAAGAAGAAGGAAAAGGTACAGGTATTGGTCTGTATATGTCCAAGATGATCATCGAAGAGAACATGCAAGGAAAAATGGACGTGAGAAACACTGCAGAGGGAGCTGAGTTCAGCATAACATTCAATATAGATAAAGGATCAAAAGAATGAATATTTTACTTGTCGATGACATCAGTGACAACAGGGAAGTCCTGGAACGTCTGATCCGACAATATAGCCGAAAATACGATATTGAGGCAACGATCTTCCATGCCAAAAACGGCCAGGAAGGCGTAGATGTCTGTAATGAACACACCATCGATCTTGTCTTTATGGACATTATCATGCCAGTCATGGATGGCCTTGAAGCAACGCAGATCATCAAGAAAGAGCACCCTTCGATCATGATTATTGTCATCTCTTCAGAAAACGATGAACAGATCAAGACTGAGATACTCCAGGCCGGAGCCGAAGACTATGTCTTAAAACCTTTCAGTTCGGTCATCATGATCAGTCGGCTCAACAACTACAGTAAACTGATTCAGGCACGTAACGCCATTGGCTACCAGACGAAAGCGATCAATCTTTTTACCCATAATGTCTACAGCTACCAGCTCAAGTTCTTCCTCAGCAATGATGATGAACTCGCCCAGTTCTGGGAGACCATGCTCGTACGTCTGGAGTTCCACAATCACGTAAAAAACCTGAGTGATTTTGTACGTTTTCTCTTTCGCCTGGGAACCTTCCAGCTTCAAAAATCCTACAAATGTCATATCTTCGTCGAAGAAGATGAGCACAACTTCTATTTTACGATGGACAACATGAAGCTTCTGTCTACCGACACGATTCATAAGATGATAGAGAAGTATTGTACAAAGGCCGCTTATGATATTCAAGGAGACCTGCTCACATTCGCCCTGCCGCGACTCGGCGATGATACGGCATTCATCGAGCCTGAAAAAGACGAGACTTCTGTGGAAGATGAACTCAAACCGGCAATCTCTTTCCCGTCTGCCGCCATGCTC
The DNA here is from genome assembly GCA_041572615.1 of Sulfurimonadaceae bacterium. GTDB lineage: Bacteria > Campylobacterota > Campylobacteria > Campylobacterales > Sulfurimonadaceae. The sequence goes on along the minus strand of JBFFSC010000003.1, from coordinate 19,556 downwards.
AAAGAGACACTCCAGACCTATGATATTCTTGACGAAGATGCCCTTGAAGAGTTTGACTATATCGTTTCAAAACTTCAGACAGAGATCATGATGATGGGCTCATCTTCCCTTAATCTTGACGACATCGATACCATGAATGAATACATCAAAAAACTCTCCGCAATACTGAGTATCTCTCAGGATGCTTACTCTATCTCCGCCTCCTTGAAGGAGCTTTCCGAACTTCTGGACGTGTACAGCGAACCATTCCTCGCTATGAGCAGTGACCTCTCCACCATGATGACATCCTTTATCAATGATCTTATCATGTGGAAAGAGATGATCTTTCATACCGGGGCACCCTCAGTTGACTTTCTTAACAGTTCCATCAGCAGTAACGTACAGATGATACGTGCCGTGTTTGTCAGTGATGACACAGCAGAAGAGGATATGGATGATATCTTCGATTTTTAAAGGCCCTATTATGAGAATGTTCTTATCTCTGTACTTGTTGGCTTCAACGCTCTTTGCGCACGACGCCTTGTTAAACGAAGAACAGAAATCCTGGGTAAAGGAGCATCATGAGGTCGCCTACACGGGCGATCCCAACTGGCTGCCTTTTGAAGCCTTTGATCAAAAAGGAAACTATATCGGTATCGTCTCCGAGCATCTGAAACTTATCGAAGAGAGGACAGGTCTCAGCTTTAAACCCAAGGTCGTCGCCAGCTGGAGTGAGAGCTTAAAACTGGCCACTGAAGGCAAGGTCAGTGTCATCTCGGGCGACATCGCCGATGCGACCCTGAACAAAGACTTTAAACCGATCGAGCCCTATCTTATCAATCCGATCATCATCCTCATGGACCATCATGCCAACTATGTCGATGACCTCAATAAACTCTCAGAGAAAAAAGTCGCAATCATCAAAGACTACGGCTACACTTCCGAAGTGTTCAGACTGTACCCTCAGATAAAATTTGTGGAAGTGGAAAACATTCAAGAGGGATTGCAAGGAGTTTCAGAGGGTGATTTTGACGCCATGCTCGCTTCTGAGGCCCTGGCCCAATACAGTATCAACGCTATGGGACTTGAGGATATAAAGATCGTCGGCAAGACCGCTGTCGTCATGGAAGTGACGCTTTTTGTCGACAAAAACAAACCCATGCTGCACACTGTTATCAACAAGGCGATGAAATCGATCTCCAATCAGGAGCAGAAGGCAATCCAGAACAGATGGGTCAATACTTCCGAACACCGCTATCTCAACACCATACTTGTCTGGGGGATGATACTGTTAAGCGTTATCATGGGCATCATCCTCTTCTTCAACTATCAAAGGGTGATCAAAAACGAAAAAGACCTTGCCTATATGCAAAAGCTCGTCTCTGCACAGGAGGTCGGGCACCTGGGAAGCTGGCAATGGGACATGAGTACCGGGGAGTTGATATGGTCGGATGAAGTCTACCGTATCTTCGGTGAGGAACCTCAATCCTTTCCGGCCACCTATGAGCGCTTTAAGTCATACATCCCCGAGGAGTACCATTATGACCTTGAAGCAGCCATAGACAATTCGATAAAGACCGGTGAGCCCTATGAGTTCGATCACCTCATACGTAAAAAAGACGGTACCATCCGTTCTGTCAGAGAAGCCGGTTACGTCCGTTTTAATGATGCCGGAGAGCCGATATCCATGCTGGGTACAATACTGGACATCAACACGATTATCCAGGCAAAGTCCACGCTTCGCCAGAATGAGGAACTGAGCGAGCTCCTGGAAAAGTTTGATATCAATGTCATCGCTTCCAATACAGACCTTAAAGGCCGTATCACCTATGCCAGTAAGGCTTTCTGCAAGATAAGCGGCTACAGTTATGATGAGCTTATCGGCCAGCCTCACAGCATCGTCCGCCATCCCGACACTCCTGCCGAGAGCTACAAAGAGATGTGGGATACGATACAGAACGGCAGGACATGGAAAGGCGTGCTTAAGAACCGAAAGAAAAACGGCACTACCTATTGGGTAGAATCGATGATCTCACCTCTTTACAACGCTGATGACAAAATCATCGGCTACAGCTCCATCAGACGTGATATCACCCATGAGAAAAAGGTCGAAGAACTGCATCAGCAACTGGAGAAAAAGTCTGTCCAACTGCAAAAGCTCAATGCCGAGCTTGAAGAGCGTATCGATCAGGCCGTCGCACTCAGTAAAGAAAAAGACCACATGTTGGCCCAGCAGAACAAGCTTGCAGCCATGGGGGAGATGATTGGTAATATCGCCCACCAATGGCGGCAACCGCTTAATGCCCTCTCCTTGCTGCTTCAAAAACAGCAGGCCTTTTATGAACGCGGTAAGCTGACCGAGGAGAAACTCAAAGAGAGTGTCCAAAAAGGGACAGCACTGATCAACAAGATGTCTTCGACCATTGATGACTTCAGGGACTTTTTCAAACCGAATAAACAAAAAGTTGATTTTGACATCAAGCATGCCGTCGATGAGACTTTGGCACTTATTGATGCCGCACTTTACAACAAGAACATCACTATCGATATTAATCTTGAAAAGGGTATTATTATCCATGGGTACAAGAACGAGTTTTCACAAGTCATCTTGAACCTGATCAACAATGCGAAAGATATACTTATCGAGAAGAACATAGAAAATTCAAAGATAGAGATCGATGCCCAGGTCCAAGACTCTATGGTTAAAATCAGGGTATCGGATAATGGCGGCGGCATACCAGCAGACATCATAGAGCATATCTTTGAGCCCTACTTCACGACCAAAGAAGAGGGAAAAGGCACCGGGATCGGCCTGTATATGTCCAAAATGATCATTGAAGAGAACATGAATGGAAAAGTAGAAGTCGAAAACAATGCCAAAGGTGCCGTGTTTACAGTCTCACTACCCCTTAGCTGAGAAGGAAAATATTGAATGATGAAACAGTCTATTTTAATCATCGATGATTCAAAACTCATCAACGACAGTCTAAAGTTTTCTCTGGAACAGCGAGGTTTCTCAGTAACACAGGCCTTTGACATCGCCGCAGCAAAAGCAATCTTGCTTGAACATACCTTTGATTATGCATTACTTGACCTTGTCCTTCCAGATGGGGATGGAGAGACACTCTTACCTTTTTTGCAGATCCACGAAGAGACACGGGTCATCGTCATGACTTCCGATCGCGATGCGGACCGTCGAGAGAACCTCTTTAGTTTTGGAATCGTAATTGATTACATCACCAAAGAACGTCATTTTAATGAAATGGAGCTTTCTATCGTTCAACTGATTGAACGTATTTCAACGAATAAAAATCTGACTATTCTTGTCGTCGATGATTCAAATTTCATGCGTACTCACCTGCGTATTCTACTTGCGAAAAGAGGTTTTCAGGTACGTGTTGCCATTGATGGGAAAGAGGCTTTGGATGTGATCCGTAAGAACAAAATTGATGCAGCTATCATTGACCTTGAGATGCCTGTAATGGATGGGAACAGGCTTTTAAGTGCGATTCACCGTGACAAGGCAAATCTGATGATGCCCGTCATGGTCATATCCGGTACAAATGATCCCGGTAAGATAGCACGTGTTATCAAAAATGGTGCCAATGACTTCATCAAAAAGCCCTATGCCAATGAAGAGTTTCTTCTTAAAGTCGATAAGATGATGGAAGAATTAAAACAAAGATGTCTTATACAGATTCATGAAGCAAAGTTTGCCATGTACAACCGGGCGATCGATAAAGCCGCTATCTTTTTCAAGCTCGACAACAACATGAATATCATCTATGCCAACCATGCCTTATGTGATCTCTTGGCAAAAGGTCTCGAGATCAATGAAGGAACACATTTTGATGACTATATAAGTCAGGATGACAGGAAACATCTTGAGACCTTGCAGCATGAACTACAACAAGGCAACACCTACCAAAGCATATTTAAATTAAACAGTGAAACTTTTGGTTCCGTCAGCTTACGTCTGACCTTTACGCCCTTGAAAGAGAGTGATGAAACGATACAAGAGATCCTTGTCATAGGGTTTGACGTCTCCTTATTACAGCAAAAAGAGAGCTATCTACAAAAGCGTGTTGATCTTGAAACAAAAAAAAGCTGGGAACAGAATAAACTGTTGATCCAACAATCAAAGATGGCTTCAATGGGAGAGATGATAGGTCATATCGGCCATCAATGGCGACAACCACTCAACTCATTGGGCCTGATGTTCCAGAAATTAAATAAATCCTACCATAAAAATAAACTCAACAGTGAAATTATGGACAGATCTACGGAGAAGGCACTACGTATCATCTCTCAGATGTCAAAAACCATAGATGACTTCAAAAACTTTTTCAGTGATGATAAAACACCACATTATTGCAAACTAAAAGATATTGTAGAGCAGACCCATGACATCATTGAATCAACCCTGCATAACAACAATATAACCTTCAAAACACATTATACTGATGACATCTCTTTAGTATGTCTAAAGAACGAACTCTCTCAAGTCCTGCTGAATATCATATCCAACGCGAATGATGCTCTTATGCACAATCACATAGATGAACCTGAGATATCTATTACTGTAGATAGAAAGAAAGATGATGCCATCATCATCATTGATGATAATGCAGGTGGCATTCCAGACAACATCCTTGAGAGGATATTTGAGCCCTATTTTACTACCAAAGAAAAAGACAACGGTACAGGCATAGGGCTCTATATGTCAAAAACGATCATTGAAGAACATATGAACGGTAAACTTGAAGCATCCAATACGCTCTCTGGCGCTTCTTTTAAGATCACACTACCTATTAAGAAGGAGAATAGATAATGAATGATGATATAATAATTTTATATGTTGAAGATGACATGAATATCCGTGAAGAGATGCTTGAAATCTTTGAACTTGATTTTGAAAATATCCATGTCGCGACTAACGGGAAAGAAGGTCTGCAGATGTTTAAAAGGTTTCATCCTGATATCATCATCTCAGATATCCAAATGCCTGTTATGGACGGTATCAGCATGTCAAAAGAGATCCTCTCCATTGATCCCGATGCAAAGATCGTTCTAACAACAGCTTTCAATGAACAAAGCTATCTTGAAGAAGCTGAGAAAATAGGTATTAAAACCTATATCAGTAAACCTATCGATATCAGCATCCTTTTTGAGAAGATCAACACACTTATCACAACTAGCCAGGAGTAATCAATCTTATGAAACTAGACAAACTACACTTTCAAAACCGAAATTGGGTTATTGAAGGCTCCCCTGAGTGTGAAGGAAGCAGTGTCGACATCGTCTTTGTTTTTGGTGATATAGACACCATACGAGCATATGAGCATACCAAACTGCTAAAAGAGAAGTACCCCAATGCCCATATCGTCGGCACTTCGACAGCCGGTAACATTCTGGACGATGCCGTAAGCAGCTATAAAGCTGTCGCAGCAGCAGTAAGTTTTGACAAGGCGCATGTCGTCGTCAAGTCTGTTCATGCAATTAATAATGCGACGCTCTATGAAACAGCCAGAGAGCTTGCAGATTCTTTGCCAAAAGAGGGTCTTCGCCATGTCTTTGCCATGGCAGACGGCTTAAAGGTCAATGGTTCCGAACTGGTCAAAGGGCTTAATGATGCACTTGATGTCAGTGTCACAGGCGGTCTCGCCGGCGATGACCTGAGCTTTGAGCAGACACTGGTCTTTGCTGACGGACCTGCTGATGAGTTGTCCGCTATCATCATAGGTTTTTATGGTGATTCCCTTCAGGTCAGTGTGGGATGCAAGGCGGGCTGGAAAGAGTTCGGTGCAGAACGTATTGTCACGAGATCCGATGGAAATGTGATCTATGAGATCGACAATAAACCGGCCATCGAGCTTTATGAAGCGTATCTGGGTGACTATATCAAAGATCTTCCTGCAAGCGGCCTTCTCTTTCCTTTGAATGTCAGAGAGTACGAAGGTGACAACGAGGTCATCCGCGTCATGATGGGGATCAACGAAGACAGGTCCATCATCTTTGCCGGCGACATCCCTCAGGGCTCGACCGTGCGTCTGATGAAGACAAATATAGATAACCTAATCGACGGTTCTTCTCTTGTGGCCAACACGATAAGACCGCATAATGACAAAACTTCTTTGGCCCTTGCTGTCAGCTGCAGCGGGCGCCGAAGCGTTTTGAAACAACTCGTCGATGAAGAGATCGAAGCCCTGCACAATGTCCTGGGCGAGAATTCCCAGATTATCGGGTTTTATTCTTATGGCGAGATCGCCCCTTTTTCAGATGACATCCTTAACTGCAAATTACATAATCAGACCATGACCATATCCGTGATCTACGAGGACTGATATGAACCGGTTGCTGAAGACCCAGTTAAAAAAAGCCTATGGCAAAGACTTTGATATCCAGAGCACATCAGAGGAGTTCAGGCAACTCCTGGAGCTAGTTAACCAGGCCTATAATGACTTTTATATTGAACGGCAGATGCTTGAAAATGTTCTTGAGACAAACTCCCAAGAGCTCACCGAGAGTATCCGTGAAACACTGGGAAGCCATGAGCTTCTTAAAAGTGTTACAGACTCCATCGACAGTGCAATATTTTATAAAGACCTTGATCTTAACTATATCGGCTGTAATTTTCACTTTACAAACCTCGTTGGCAAGCCGCTCGAGCAAATCATTGGTAAAAACGATTATGATTTCTTCAGTGATTCAGAAGCCAAGTATTTTCAGACTATCGATCGCAGTATAATTGAAAACGGCATTCCCCAATCACTTACAGAGTGGGTTACCGGTACAGAGGGGGAAAAAATCTACTTTTCCACCGTCAAATCACCACTACGAAATGAAAAGGGTCAGATTATCGGTGTTGTCGGTGTTGCGCGTGATCTGACTAGAGAGTATGAGATGGAAAAAGAGCTTGAAGCCAAACAATTGCTTTTAATCCAACAAGGAAGGCATGCCTCTATGGGCGAGATGATAGGAAACATCGCCCATCAATGGCGCCAGCCACTTAATGCCCTCGCCTTAAGTATCCAAAAGATAGGGCTTTATCATAAGAAAGGTGTTTTGGACGAAGAGAAAATAGAGAGCAGTATCGATAAAAGCATGGACCTGATAAACGGTATGTCCGGTACGATAAACGATTTTCGCGAGTTTTTTAATCCCAATAAAACCAAAGAGATATTCCGTGTTCGCGATGCTATTGAAAAAGCACACACTATCGTCGAATCAGCCTTTGAAAGCCATACCATAGGGTTTACCCTCGATATAAGCGATGAAATCGAGATAGAGGGGTATAAGAACGAGTTTTCCCAGGTCATCGTCAATCTTCTTAACAATGCCAAGGATGTCCTTGTCGAAAACAGTATCAATCCGGCCTACATCACCGTCGCTGCCCACAGAGACCAAGAGGGGCTCTCTGTTCAGGTCTATGACAATGGGGGCGGTATTCCGGATGCAGTCATAGAAAAAATATTCGACCCCTACTTCTCGACAAAAGATGAGGGTAAAGGCACCGGTATCGGCCTGTATATGTCCAAGATGATCATCGAAGACCACATGAAAGGAAGACTCAGTGTCTGCAATGTGGACGGGGGTGCCTGTTTTACGATCAGGCTCTAAATAAGGGAGTACTTGAGTTCACCCTCGACAATGACAGAAAGAACTCTCCCCTTCAGGACTTCATCGGCATAAAGACTTTGCACCTTCTCTACCGGACTTGAAGCCTCTGCATCAAAGATCACCAGGTCAGCCAGACGCCCCTCTTCGATAAGTCCGCTATTCTTCTTTATCATCTGCGCCGGTGTTAAAGAGACCATTTTGCTTAGCTGGGACAAATCTATCAGACCGCTTTTAACCAGCTTGGTGAAATACAGCGGCAAAATCTCCTCAATCGCTTCCGTCCCGTAGGCTGCGTCATAAAAAGCGACCTCTTTATTCACCTTGGACTGCGGAGAATGCAGTGAGGTGAGGATATCGATCTCACCTTTTCGAAGGGACTCCTGCAGTGAGAGTTTTCCTTTTTCATCAGCCAGTGGCGGAAAAATCTTTGCATAAGTGTTAAAACCGTCACAGGCGCTGTCATCAAGTGCCAGATGATGGATAGACATCTCTGAAAAGACCTTCAATCCCTCTTTTTTCGCTGCAGTGATCATCTCCAGTGAACGTCGTGTAAAGAGTCCTTTGAACAGGACCTGTACATCAAAATATCGTGCAATCTCTATCATCTTGGCCACGTGAATGATCTCACCAAGTACGGATATTCCAGGAAGGCCAAGACGTGCAGAGACTTCCCCCTCGAACATCACACCGTTTCCATTGATCGCTTTGTCCTTGGCTGAACAGAAGACAGTCCCTTCGTACATCTTCATATATTCAAAAACACGTCGTATCAGATTACCGTCGACTGAACTCTCCAAGGCCGGAGCAACGGCTCCTTTTTTCAGAAGGATTGCGATATTGCTTAAACTCTTCTCATCCTGAGTTGCGCAGATTGCCGAGCTGATCTTGGCCCCTGAGAACTTGCGCTCAAGTACAAACTCAAGGACGATCTCGTTATTGATGGCCGGTTCACTCTCAGGATTAAGAACGACCGTTGTCACACCGCCTTTGATCGCGGTATCAGAGAGCTTCTCAAGACGAGAAGTGTTAAGCTGTGAATCACGTAAGGAGACATTCAAGTCAATCAGGCCCGGAAGAAGATAAGCCCCTTTCGCATCTATTACATCATCACACGAGAGCTTGTCCGCGATCTTAGTAATGACACCGTCTTTGATCTCAACATCACCATGACGTTCTCCCCTGGCATCACATAAAACAGCGTTTTTTATAATCATCGGACATCCCCTAAATTTATTGGTATAATTTTAACAGAAAACTCTTTAAGTGCTATATTATGAACAAAAACATACTCATTTTATTCTTGACTTCTTTTGCATTGTGCTACGCCGAGACAGACCCTTACAAAGCAGGCGAGATATTATATTCTCAAAAAGGGTGCAACGGGTGTCACGGTATCCACGGTGAAGGCATGCATGTCTATCCTGTATTGATGAACAAACCAAAATACCTTCTGGTCAAGAAACTGAAGTTTTACCGCGGTAAAAAAGGCGTAATGGACCAGACTGCACAGATCATGATCCCCTTTGCCGAGAACCTTAATGATGAAGAGATCTCTTACCTGACCACCTATCTTTCCGAATACAAGGAAGATGCCAATGCACCACGCTATGAGTTGGAGTATGAATCATGGGGAGATGGAGGAAGCTAATAGCCTGCTTTCAAGAAGCTAAGGCTTAAATTCTTCAAGTACCTTATTCAGTTTACTACTGAAATCTTTTACATTCGCCGCACCGACGAGTTCTTTGCTGATAGCTTTTCCTGATGCATCGCTAAAATGAAATGTTGGTGTCCCCGGATAAGTGAACTGTTTTGGCAAGGTGTCTTTGTTGATATCAAGATAGACCGGGATAAAATCATCCAAAAGTGTCACGATTCCCGTATCTTTAAAAACGATATTTTCCATGTACCAACACGCTTCACACCCTTGCTTTGAGAACATCAGCATGATCGGTTTGTTGCTTTTGGACGCTTCCAGCTTCGCTTCTTCAAAAGAACGAACCCACTCTGGTTGGGCGAAGAGAGAGAGATTAAGTAGCAGTAGATAAAAAAAGATCTGTTTCAAGCCGCCAGCCTGTAACTACAGTTTTTTCAACAGCTCTTCTGGCGGGATATACCCGATTACCCTGTTGCCTTTGATCTCATTGCCCTCTTCATCATAAAAGATCAATGCCGGCGGACCAAAAAGGTTGAACCTCTTGCTCAGTGCTTTTTCCTCATCCGTATTCGCTGTAACATCGGCTTGTATAAGCACATACTCGCTCAAGGCGGCTTTGACCCTTTGGTCTGCAAAAGTGATATGCTCAAGCTCCTTGCATGAGGTACACCAGTCAGCATAAAAGTCCAACATCACCTTTTTCCCCTTCGATTCGGAAAGGATCTTGTCAAGTTCAGCAACAGAGTGTACTTTGATGAAACTTTTCTCTTTTACGGCCACATCGGCTGCACCAGCCTGAGCTGTAACCTGTTTAGGCAGAAGTTTTTCCAAGGGATTGAGCATGCTTGGGGCACTGGTGATAGCACCGACAAAAAGTGCAGCGGCATACAGGAATATCATCAGACCAATACTCTTTTTAGCCGCATGGCACGGATTACAATAAGCCTCTTCTTTAGATTCGAATGCACCGATACTGACCGCAACAAACATCGCCAAGGCTGACCACATAAACATGATGACACTGTTATCAAGGACACGGCTTAACATCCAGATCGCGACTGCCAGCATCATCACACCGAAGATGGATTTGACTGCTTCCATCCATGCACCCGGACGAGGCATGAATTTACCGGCTCCCGTACCTACAATAAGCAAGGGTACGCCCATCCCCATAGAGAGCGCATAGAGTGCAGCACCGCCAAGGAAAGCATCACCGGTTTGGGAAATAAACCCTAAGGCTGCCGCCAATGGAGCTGCCACACATGGTCCGACGATCAATGCCGATAAAAGACCCATTATGGCGATCGATGTATAACCTTTCCCACTCCCTTCAGTCTTCTTGTTCAAGTAGGATTGAAGGGATTGAGGCATTTGAAGTTCATACAGACCGAACATCGAAAGTGCCAAAAGGACAAAGACAACCGAAAAGCTGACGATTACCCACGGTGTTTGAAATGCTGCTTGGACACCCGCGCCTGTCAGACCGGCTATCACACCCGCGATCGTATAGGTGATGGCCATTGCCTGTACATACACCATTGAGAGCCAAAAGGCTTTTTTTGTCGTCATTTCCGAACCGTGGGATACGATCACACTTGAGAGAATCGGCACCATTGGAAAGACACAGGGCGTTAATGAAAGCAGCAAACCGAAGATAAAGAAGCCGCCCAGGATATAGAAGATATTTCCGCCTGAAAGAAGTTTTGTTATCGGATCATCGTTTGCGGACTCTTCCATAGAGGTTTCAGCTATTGTACTTTCACTCTGTTTAGTTACCGGTTTTGATTCGGCTTTGCCTAATGCCGATAGTTCCACCTCAAGGTTGAACAGCTGTGTACTTGGTTCATAACAGAGTCCCAGTTCTGAACACCCCTGGTAGTTCACCTTCAGTTCAAAAGGCACGAGTCCATGCTTAGCAGATGTTGCACGTAGGGGAATTTCCAATATCTGCCCGTTAAAATAGACGATCTCCCCGTCATGATCATGCCCTTCAGGCAGTACAAAGTCACCGACTTGGACATCCTCATTCGGGCTGATCTCTACTGACACCTGCTCTTTGTACACATAGATATCTGATGCCAACTCAAAGCTTACAACTGCTTTATCCTCTATCACTTCGGCCTTTAAGACAAAGGCCTCCTCAACACTTAAAAACTTGTTCTGTGCGCTCAATGGCGAAAAAAATGTAATCAATAACGCTATAAATGTTAAAAAATATTTCATTGCAATCCTTCAAGAGGGTGATTTTACCTTTTTTATGGTGAACATTATATTAATTATAACGTCTAAATTTCTATCAGGTCTTTGCATTATTTTCTATGCCGACATCCTAAGTTAAGATTCATTTTATCCAGGAGCATAGATTATGGAGAAATTGTAGTTTTATTATGCTATTAAATATTAAGAATTGTTATTTTATACTTTTTTTACGAGGTAATTCATGGATGTTAAAGCATTAAAACAGATCACCGGTGAACTCTCTTTACTCTATGTGGAAGACGATGACAGCTTAAGGGACGAGACAGCCAAACTCTTCAGTCACCTTTTCCGACATGTCGAGTCTGCCGAAAATGGAGAGAGTGCCCTGAAGATGCTTCTTGAAAAAGAGTATGATCTGATGATTACGGATATCAACATGCCAATCATGAACGGGGTCGAACTCTGTAAAAAGATTCGACAAGAGCAACGGTCAGAACTTCCCATTCTAATCACCTCCGCGCATGACGAGTCGCACTATCTTCTAGAGCTGATCGACATCGGTATCAACAAGTTTATTCTCAAACCGCTTGATATTGGGAAAGTGACCTCAAGCCTCTCTCAAGTCTGTACCCATATCTACAATAAAAAACTGCTGCAAAAATACAAACAGGAGTTGGAACACTCCAATATTGAACTCAAAAACAGCAATAAAGAGCTTGAGAACCTGGTTAAAATACTCGATAAGAAGATCGAACAGCTCGATACAGCTTCGACAACAAAGAAGAATAGCAGCGATCCAGACAAGCTCTGCAGCACTTCCTCTGCAGGAGAGTTTCACTCAGAGAGATTTCAGGACATTGAGAGGCTGAGAAACAAAGATGGGCTACTGCTGTTTGAACACTATTTCCGTCCCGGTGACCCGGCTAGACTCGACACCCTGCAATCTGAAATCAATGCGATCACGACGCTGATGAACTTGAAAAGAACCGTCGAACATGACAGTATTATACTCTTGGCCAAACTATTCAACGCATATGGTGACATTTTACTCCCCTACTCTGTTTTTGAAGGCCTTGGCCAGGCAATCATCAAACTTTCCCACTCCCTTGAAGAGAACACCGGCTGCTTTGTCGAATGCTTCAATGATGTCTCCATTCTGCTGGAAAGTTTCTTATACGTGCTTCGCAGATGGAAACGTGCGCTGTTTGTAGATGGCATAAAGCGGCCAAACATCTATGATGCTTCCATGATTAATGATATCGACACCCTTGTGATCCTCTTGCAACAAGAAGCATGCCGTCCCGAAAAGAACCTTGAGTTTTTTTAAGGGAATGAGTCCATTGTCCCAATCTGCATAAAAAGCGTGAATAGCGCGATAAAAAGGTTTTACATTGCTTTAATCATTCTCGTCCTATAATAGTTAAAAGCCCCTAAAAAAGGAATGCTGATGGGAAGTAAACGGGATATGATCGCTAACGATGCGGAGAACTCTTCTGAGATAGATGCCAATGTACATCCTGACAGAAGAAAGCAATCAGACACGCCAAAAGAGAAGGATAAGCGTAACAATAAAAAGAGCAAATCAAAACGTGTTCCTGTCTGGATCAAAGAAGAGGTACTGGAGTATGAAAAAGAGTTAAAAACACTCCAGATCGAGCTGTTGAAGATGCAGAACTATATCAAAGAAAAAGGCTTGAAGGTCATGATGATCTTTGAAGGCCGTGATGCAGCCGGTAAAGGCGGAACGATCAAACGTATTACTGAACACCTGAATCCACGCGGTGCTCGCGTCGTTGCCCTTGACAAACCCTCAGACACTGAAAAAACGCAGTGGTATTTCCAACGCTACACCCATCATCTTCCTGCAGCGGGGGAAATTGTACTCTTTGACAGAAGCTGGTACAACCGTGCGGGAGTCGAGCCGGTAATGAACTTTTGTAGCCAGGAAGAGCACAAAGAGTTCTTGCACGAGGTTCCCGAGTTTGAACGCATGCTTGCCAACTCGGACATCATCATCTGCAAGTTTTATTTCTCCGTCTCCAAAAAAGAACAGGCTAACCGGTTCAACAAACGCAAAACCGATCCCCTTAAGCAGTACAAACTCTCCCCTGTCGATGAGAAGTCACAAGGGATGTGGGACAGGTACACCATTGCAAAATATTCCATGCTCCTGGCTTCGCACACAGCACATGCCCCATGGACTATCATACGTTCAGACAACAAAAAGAAAGCACGGATCAATGCTATCAAGCATATTTTAACTCAAATAGAGTATCCTAACAAAATCAAAGCAAAGCATTTAAAAGTTGATAAAAAGATCTTGATTCCCGGGGAAGAAGAGATCAAGATCATGGAAAGCAGTATGTCTTTGAAAAAATATGAGAACAAGGAGGGCTAACTGTGAGAAAAACTGTCTTGCTATTGTTGGCAGCTATTGCCTTAAGTGCAGTCTTTAGCGGTTGTGAGCGCAATGACTACCAACATCCACTGCACCGCAGTCAGTAGATAGAGCTTTTTGGCTTTATCTATACAAAAGAGAGAATCTCTTTTTCTATATCCTCTTTATCTATGATCGTCTTCTGTAACACTTCTTTGTCAAAAAGCTCATTGATCATTTCCGGGATCTTAAGACCTGATTCTGCCGAGATGGACTTTAGAGCATCGATATCATGGGCATCCACCTCACCCGTCAATGCATTGGCAATCGTCGGAGAGAACTTGGTCCATTCAGCCGTCGAATACGCGATGGTCTTGATACCTTTTTTCGCACAGGTATCATTGGCCTTGAAACAGGTCGCGGTATGCGGATCCATCAGGTAACCCTTCTCAAAAGCTGATTTGATATATTGTTTACCTTCATCTCCTGTACAGAAATCAGCAGAGAAAACAGACTGAAGGGTATAGAGTTCATCCGGACTCAATTCATAAACATCTTTCTCCTGAAGGTCCTCCATCAGCTCTTTGGTACGGCGTGAACCGAACATATCAAAGAGGATACGTTCAACATTCGATGATTTCAGGATATCCATTGCCGGTGAAGTCGTCGATACGACAGCAGAGTCTCTAAGATCATATTTTCCGTCATTGATCAAGCGGGTAAGCACATTGTTCTCATTTGAAGCGATGATGATCTTCTCAACTGGCAGACCCATCTTCATCGCATAATAGCCGCCAAGAGCATTACCGAAGTTTCCGCTTGGAACGTTAAGATAGACCTTCTCGCCCATTTTGATCTCGTTTTGGCGGACTAGCTCAAGATAAGAGTGGATGTGATAGATGATCTGAAAGATAATACGTCCGAAATTGACAGAGTTGGCCGCTGAAAGAGAGATGTGATCCTCCTTAAGCTTTGCCTTAAAGCTCTCCGATGCCAAAAGTGTTTTCAATGCATTTTGCGCATCGTCAAAATCACCTTTGATGCCAATAACCTTGAGGTTTTTGGCATCCTCCGTCACCATCTGAAGACGCTGGACGTCTGATGTCCCCCCATCAGGATAGAGACATGCCACTTGAACATTGGCACGGTTTTTGAAAGTCTCCAAGGCAGCCGGACCCGTATCACCGCTTGTAGCGGCAAGGATCAGGTAGTTCTCGTTTTTTTTCTGGGCAATCGATGAAAGGACAACACCAAATGGCTGTAGGGCCATGTCTTTAAAGGCACGCGTCGGACCGTGATAAAGCTCACTGACATAGATCTCATCACTCACCTTGACCACAGGTACCGGATTCGCCGCGTCATCAAAATTGTCATAAAGGTCCAATGCCTCGTACAACACATCTTTATCAATATCAATCCCAAAAGCACGAAGCATATCCATCGCCATGACCTTATAACTTGAGTCACGATGCTTCTCGAGGAAGACTTGGCCGAGATCAGGAAGCTTCAGAGGTACATAAAGACCACCGTATGAAGCGATCGGGCTTAAAATAGCTTGTGAAAAACTGACATTATATGGCTTTACGCCATCATTACCGCGTGTTTCAATAAAATTCATGTTCATCCATCTAAATTTTTTTTTGGAATTATAGCGTAACTCAGACCTTCTCCACGATCAACGCTCCAGGTACCTCTCTTTGGCACTCTCATTAAGACCGGTCAGTTTTCTCGCCACCTTGTGCATCACCTGTCTTGCCTTATAATCATCCTCGACACTGCTGATCATTCCTGTGTTCATCAGCAAGGAATAGAAGGTATTATAGTTGATAGCCTCAACGACCAAGAGCCAGTTAAGGGTCTTGATATACGGATCGTATACCGATCCTTTAAAGGTATCAAGCACCGTGTATGGCTGCAATACATCATTACTTTTTCCAATACTGTACGGGGTATATACGAGCATAGCAAAGATAAGCAGTTTTGTAGCAGTCTTGGCAACAAGCATCTTCAGGGATGCATCTTTATGGAAGGCAAGGAAGATGATTAGAACCGTTACGCTGACGATGTTTAACAAGCCTGCGACCAGAGACATAAAGATCGCAAACGGAGGGATATACAACATCTTGATGGCCGTATCCCCGTACTCAGCAAGCTTGATCTCAAAGTCTTCCTCTTCAGGAAAGGCCTGATCATAATACTTTTCACGCAGCATCGGCTTGTAGAGACGCTCATAAAAACCTGTCAGGTCACCTTCAAGGATCATTTGATACATTACCCGGCTATATTTCTTCTCTTCATACTGAAGCATGATCTCTTTTTTATACAGGGCAGCAAACTGATCGAAAGAGAGCCCTATCTTGATGTTTTTCATCCCTGTTCGTTTTTCAAAGTCCTTTTGGAACTTTCGTTTCTTTTCCTGAAAGAGATTGTCAACCGTCTTCATGTATCCTGCGATGTACTCTTTTTTGGAGTAGTTGAAAGTCGACTTGACCGCCATCCCCTCTTTGCGCAACTGGTTGATGACTTTTTGGCGAATTATCGGATGTTTGAAATACTGCTTTTGTGAGAGGTTTAACGGCAGCTTGTTATATTTCCTGTCCCAATCAGCCTTCGTCTCCTCTTCAATAACCTGAAGAACTTTACGTGTTGAAGGGCATGCTGTACCTTCACACCAGCGCTGAGGATCAATATCACGGTTAAAGTACTTCATCATGATCGCATCATACTCGTTCTTACTCATGATCGAGTTATCCTGGGCAAAATAGTTGATCAGGTCAAGATTAAGATCTTTTGATTTGGCCAGGTTGGCATTGAGGATATTGGTATATTGTCGTACGTTGATACGGTATTTTGTATATTCGCGTTTTATCGTTTTGGTGAACTTTGCATATTTTTCATTGAGCTGTACCGGGGAATCGATATGCGAGAACTCCTGGTTGATCTCATCGATACCGTCACTGTACATATCCCAGTTTTCCTGGATGCGCAATGCCATATCCTCAAAACGGTAGCGTGCTTCGTTATAGTCTTCCTGAAAATATTTATGGATATAGATATCAAAGAAGCTCTCCTTACCGCGTTGAACAAACTTTTTGATCAACTCTTTGTCAATCTGTGTCAATAAGAAGAGGTTGGAGATCATTACCTTGTCATAAATAGAGAGGTTGTCAAGATTCTCTTTGGGAATAAAAGTAGAGTACCCCAGCTTTCCGGTCAACATACCGTATTTAAACAGCTCGATGTAATATGACTCGTAACGTTTGTCCTTGTTTTGTTGTACGATCTCATACACAGCCTTGTTTAGACCTTTATGGATACCGAAATATGTTGAGACACTTAGCACGATGACAACGATCACCATGACACCCTTGTGAAATTCCAAAAACTTTTTGGCTACCAGGTAGTAAATTGGTATCAAAAGAAGTGTAATACCCACTGAACTGACACGGTTACCAAAAGACTCCAGACGTTCCAAAAGGCTCTTGTCGACATGCGTTGATGTGACGACATCGATGACAAAACCATTATAGTAAGATTCAAAACCGAGATAAACAAGCTTGGCTATGATCAAAGCCAGCATAAAGTAAAATCCCATTTTAGGGAGTTGGATGGAGCGCATCAAATCCCCTCGCTAAAGTCAATGAACTCTTCATGTTCAGGAAGCTGTGTCGTTGTCTTGAAGTTTCTTTTCGAGTCCTTGATCTCTATTTCATGTTTCTTGACCCGTATATTCCCTTTGGCATCAAACTCCGCCTTTTCGCTGAAGATAAAGATCTTGTATTCGCCGGTGATGGTCTTGTATTTACCTGTTCGATAGATATCTTCGGTATGAGCCACCGCATAATGCATGTCTGCATCATCAGGAAGATAGAGAACAGATGTCGTTGGAATATTGAAGTCACCGCGCTGTGCACGGAGCCTGTTGAAAAGCTCACCGTTTAACAGTGCAATCGTCTTGAGCAACTCTTCGTTCGAAGTATCCGAATCCCGATCACTCAAGACCGGCGCGACGATGTCATAAATATAATCCGCATCGATGACTTCGACTTCGATACGTCCGTCAAATGCTGCCACGACATCGTTTTCATCGACCTTTTCACCTTTTTTTGTATAGACACTGCGCGTCTTGAGAATAAATCCGCTGGCCTGGACATTGTTGATATCCTCAATACTTGTACTGCCTTTTGGCAACTCATCACTATACTTAGGCGTCTTTACGGCATCCAGGAAAAGTACCTCGAACTTTCTGATGTTTGAACTTGAGGCATCACCGTCAACGACAAAACCGCTTCGTTTAAGGTGGATATTTTTGATGATATAAGGTTTGTCAAAACGATACTCGATAAAAGGAAGTTCCTGTTCATCAAAAACGAACTCACCATTGAAAGAGGTCCCTTTCAGATCACGCATGTCATTAAGACCGATCTTAGGTGTTATCTTCTTATATGCCTTGTGTAACACTTCTTTCTTTACAGGCAGAGACTGCTTGAAGAGTTTGATCTCCGGCGACATCAAGACAGGATCGACATTGGCATCAGGCCCTTTATTACTGCACCCCAGTATAAAAACCAAAGTGATGATAAGCGTTGCTATCTGTTTCATTCGACTTCTTTCATCAATAAAATTGTATAAAGGATAATAAAAAATAACTAACAGCTAGATAAGATTTTCATTTGTTGATTATAAATTTTTTAATTTTTTTCTTTTTTTCACATAATACACGTCTTGTATCATGCAGATAAATAATGAATAACTGCTGCAACTTCTTTATTTAAGTATAGTTTTAATTTACGGGGAGTACCATTGAGTTAAGAGGAGAATAAAATGCATGTATTGATTACCGGCGGGGCCGGATTCATCGGCTCGCATTTGGCAGAGTTCCATCTCAGGCGCGGGGACAAAGTCCATGTCGTAGATGACCTTTCAACGGGACAGCGCGAAAACATCTCCAAACTCATTGAACATCCTGACTTTATTTTTGATGAAGCTGACATCCTGGTATGGGACGAATTTGAACAAGCCATATCGTGGGCAGACCGTATCTATCACATGGCAGCGGTCGTCGGTCTTTTCAGGGTGCTCTCAGACCCTATATCGGTCCTGGCGACAAACATATCAGGGTGTGAACGACTTTTACGTTTTTTGCATAAAAGCCATTGGAACACCAAGTTGATCATTGCCTCATCCTCAGAGGTCTACGGTAACCATCCGGGAAATGTCGCGCTCAATGAGAAGATGGATCTCTATGTCAGCCCCGATATGAATACACGCTGGAACTACTCGTTGAGCAAACTGGCAGATGAGGCACTTGGAATCTCTTATGCCCGTCAATACGGGATGGATATCACCATTGTGCGTTTTTTCAATGTCGTCGGTCCTAACCAGACTGGAAAATACGGTATGGTCGTGCCCCGTTTTGTCAGGCAGGCGGTAGAAGGTGATCCGATCACCATCTTCGGTGATGGCAAACAGGTACGTGCTTTTATGGATGTGCGTGACACGGTAGAGATTCTTGACAGGCTCTGCACAAGTCCTAAAAGTAAAGGCGAAGTGGTTAATGTCGGAAATGTCGGAGAGATCACGATAGAAAGTCTCGCCAACCTTGTCAAAAAAGAGGCGAAAAGTGATTCTCCTATCACTTTCACACCTTATCATGAAGCATACGGCGACAACTTTGACGAGATCTATCACCGTAAGGCCGATCTCTCAAAACTAAACAGCCTGATC
>JBFFSC010000002.1:0-52097 GCA_041572615.1 Sulfurimonadaceae bacterium | reverse complement strand
GAGATGGGGACGTTTATCAAGATCCTGCCAATTATGATCTCCGTCTTACTGCTCTCGTCACTGTTTGAGGCTTTCTATTTTCTTCCTCTGCATGCGAAAGACTTTTTACGTGTGCGCAGGGATGATCATGTCAGTCATGATTTGTGGAACAAACTTTATCATGCTTATGAGAAAACCCTTTTTACTTTGATCAAGAGAAGAAAACGTTCTCTGATCATTCTTGTCTCAAGTATCATGGCCGGGACATTCATCCTTGGCAGTGTGACCAAATTCCAGCTTTTCCCCACTTTTGATGTAACCCAGGTCTTTGTCTCGGGGAAACTGGAGATCAATCATGACCTGGAAAACTCGGAGAAGGTGATATCACAGATCGAAAAAGTGATCCTGGATTATAAAAAAGAGGGTGAGATGATCTCCGTTACCTCGACAGTAGGTATTCGCCTGGATGCGAAAAACCAGGCACAAACGGGAGAAAACCTTTTCCATATTTTTATCGATCTTCATGAGCGTGCACCGACAAACTTTTTTGAACGCTTCATCAATCCCTATATCTCTATCGAATACGATGCGGATCTTTTGACTCGTAAACGAAGTGCTTTGGAAATAGCCAATGATATCAAGGTCTTGATGAAGCCGTTTGAAGAGATGAAAGTCAACGGTGTTAAGGTCTTTGATGAACTGCGTGTGACAACGCCAAGTACGGGTGTGGTAAAAAATGATATAGAGATCGCCCTCTCGGGCAAACCTGATGATGAGCTGTTAAGCGGTCTTGGACGTATTCAAGAAGAGATGCAAAAATATGAGGGTATATATAATATCGCCAATGATGCGACAGAGGGTGAGAAAGAACTCAAGCTCCGTATCAACAGTTATGGTCAGAAGTTGGGTTTTACCGAAGAGGCCTTAAACAGAGAACTCCGTGCTTATTACCTGCAGGGTGAGTACGGCAAGATGTTTAACGAAGCAGGCCTGGTACGTATACGTGTCGAGAGCAGGCAAAAAGATAATTATGACAATCTCTATCGACTTGAGTTAAATATTCCGGGGACACAAAAACGTGTCCGTCTTAAAGAGATTGCAGACTTTATTATACAGACGGCTTATGTCAGTATTGACAAAGAGGATGGTAAGCGTATTCGTACAGTCTTCGCCTCTTTGGATAAATCAAAAATGACAGCCGGTGAGGTGACTACCGCCTTGCAACCACTGATGAAAAGCTTGAAAGAAGAGGGCTACGGCGTTGATATCAAAGGTGAGCAGAAAGAGAATGAGAAGACGATGCGTGAGCTTTCCCAGGCGCTTGTTGTTGCTCTGTTTCTGATATTTATCACACTGGTCTGGCTCTTTGACTCCATGATCGACTCACTTGTCGTACTTTCAAATGTCGTTTTTCTTGTCTGGTTTGGTGTTTTGGCGGGTCATATGATCATGGGGATGAACCTGACGATGCCAAGTATGATCGGTGCGATCGGTTTGGCCGGTGTTGTGGTCAATGACGGGCTTTTAATGGTACTGTTTATTCGCAAGGCAAAACATACGAATGAACTTATCCGGTTTGCACGGACACGTTTCAGACCGATTGTTCTTACATCCATTACAACGGTCTTGGGTCTGGCAACATTGATGTTTTTTGCTTCAGGTCAGGCAATGATCCTGCAACCTATGGCCATCTCACTAGGTTTTGGAATCGCATGGGCAACGGTTTTGAACCTCTTGTATGTCCCATTGCTTTACAGTGTTGTCAAAAGAATTCCTGAACAAGGGGATGAAGCTCAGAAAGAACCTGCCAAAGAGCCTTTAGGAGAAGTGAAGTGATAGGGAAAATAGTTATAATGATTTGCTTGTCGATGACCCTC
This sequence comes from Sulfurimonadaceae bacterium, assembly GCA_041572615.1. GTDB lineage: Bacteria > Campylobacterota > Campylobacteria > Campylobacterales > Sulfurimonadaceae. The sequence goes on along the minus strand of JBFFSC010000002.1, from coordinate 50,241 downwards.
TTGGCAAGTAACTATCAGAATATGAGTGATGAAGAGATGCAAAGTATGATGAAAGCTGCTCAGAAGATGAAGGTGTGTATGAAAGATATCTCTGCCAAAGAGATGGCTGCGCTTAAAGCCCGCGTTCACAAGTTTGAAACGGAAGTCAATGCCTTATGTATGCAAAAAAGATTAAAAGTGGCGCAGTCCAGGGCTGTTCAATTCGCTAAGGATATGAAACAAGACGCCACTATACAAAAGATCATGCAATGCAGTGAAGTGATGCCAAAACTCACCTTTATCGATGAGTACAATGTCTGTCCATAACTCATTGATACATCGCGTCATGCTCTCAGGGTTAAATCTATGTTAAAAAACAGGTGCGGCTCAAAGAGTTTTGATTTTTTATAAAAGAGATTGGATACAATCTCAAAAATATTCAAAGGTAGTAATTATGTATGAACCTATTAATGCACTGGGTGGTCCCTTGGAACCTTGCAGTAGAGACCCTCTTACAGGGTTTTATCGAGATGGTTCCTGTCAGACAGGTGATGACAACCCTGGCGTGCATGCCGTGTGTATTTATGCAACGCAGGAGTTTTTGGACTACTCCAAATCAGTTGGAAATGATCTTTCAACTCCCTTGCCTCAATATAACTTTCCCGGTGTCAAGGCAGGGCAGAGCTGGTGCCTCTCCGGTCCACGTTTTGTACAGGCGCTCAAAGATGGAAAAGCACCGCAGATTTTCATTCATTCAACCCATCAGGCGATGCTGCAGCTTGTAGATCTGGAAACTTTGAAAAAATATGCACTTGATCTTTAAGTGCTATCCTTCATTTTGATATAACCTTTTTTGTGAAAGAATAGTTCATATTTTCTACAGGAGTTAATATGAACCTTTTCTCCCCACTTAATATTGGAAACCTTACACTTAAAAACAGGATTATTATGGCACCTTTGACACGGTGCCGAAGTATCCATGAACATATCCCCAATGAACTTATGGCTACTTATTATGAACAAAGAGCATCTGCAGGATTGATCATATCTGAAGCCACACAGATATCTCCAATGGGAATTGGTTATCCCTGTACACCGGGGATATACAGTCATGAACAGATCGAAGGTTGGAAAAAAGTCACCAAACGTGTTCATGAAAAAGGGGGCAAGATGTTTTTACAGCTATGGCATGTTGGAAGAATATCGCACTCATCTTTTTTGGGAGGCAGACTTCCTGTATCAGCCTCTGCGATGAGGCCTTCCGGTGAGGTCTATACTTTTGAAGGTATGAAAGATTATGAGACACCGCATGCACTTGAGGTCGAAGAAATAGAAAAGATCGTCAAAGAGTATGTCCAGGCTGCCGAAAATGCTATTGAGGCTGGCTTTGACGGTGTTGAAATACACGCGGCCAATGGCTATCTTCTTGATCAGTTTTTACGTGATGGAACGAACATAAGAGATGATATATACGGCGGAAATATAGAGAACAGAAGCCGTTTTTTATTTGAGGTGATCAAAGCCGTAAGTTTAAGAATCGGTATAGACAGGATCGGTCTGAGACTCTCTCCAAGCGGTACCTTTAATGACATGACAGATTCAAATCCGCAAGAACATTTCAGGTATGTCTGTGAGGCGTTGAATAAATTCTCTTTGGCTTACCTGCATGTTGTCGATGCACTTGAGGGAGATATCCGTCATGGAGCTAATGTTGTTAGCCTTTCAGAAATCAGAGATGCCTATCATGGTGTCCTTATCGTCTGCGGTGCTTATGACAAGGAAAGAGGAAATCATGTCATCAAAGAGAAACAGGCCGATGGCGTTGCATTTGGGACACTGTATATTGCCAATCCTGATCTGGTTGAACGTTTTAAAACAGATGCTCCTCTGAACGAAGCCGATGTGAATACCTTTTACACCCAGGATGAAAAAGGATATACGGACTATCCATTCATGAAATAGAAAAGAGATATTTACTTATTGCATGAGAAAGGAAGTAGATGTTTCATTTCTACACCGGAGATGAAGTTCATTTCAGAGTAGCTGGAATGCAAAGAAGTATTAAAAAAAGATATATATAATCGTTACGAGAATATAATGACGTGACAAAGGATAGTAATGATCAGAATAAATAAACTTGTGTTGACAGCACTTTTGGGATTATGTCTAAGTACAACTCTTACAGCAGGTGAAAAGCTTGGCCAGGAGCTTTTGGCTTCTGCAAAGAAATGGACGAAAAAGATCACACCGGCAGAGCTTAAAAAGAAAATTGATAATGAAGATGATCTGTATATGCTTGATATCCGTGAACCGTACATGATTCCGGAAGGTTCGATCGAAGGGATGGAAAATGTTGCCATTCCGCGTGGACTTCTGGAGTTTGAGGTAGAAGACAAGATCGAAAATAAAGATGCTTTTATCGTTGTTTATTGCCGTTCGGGGAAAGGTGCAGCCCTTACTGCGCAGACTATGGCCGAACAACTTAAATACACTAATACCTACTATTTAGTCGGTGGACTGGATGGATGGCTAGAAGCCGGATACAGTGTTTTCAGCCATTTGGGCGAGCTAAAACTCGTTAAAGAATAATCTTTACAACTACTTTTATTCTCTGGGCATTTTTAAAGTGCTCTTAGGATAGACTTCCGCATTATGAAAAAATCAAAACATTTATACTTACCGACAACGAGAGAAGAGATGAAGGAACGTGGCTGGAAACAGCTTGATGTCATCCTGATATCCGGAGATGCCTATATCGATTCACCCTATATCGGTGTGGCTGTTGTCGGACGTATGCTTGAGAAATTGGGCTTCAAAGTGGGTATTATCGGTCAGCCTGATGTGAACAGTGATGTCGATATCAAACGTCTGGGTGAGCCGAAGTTATACTGGGGTGTAAGCGGCGGCAGTATTGATTCAATGGTCGCCAACTATACTGCGACAAAGAAGTTTAGAAATTCAGATGATTATACACCCGGCGGTAAGAACAACAAGCGCCCGGACAGGGCGGTCAATGTCTATACCAACCTTATTCGCCGTTATTACAAAGGCACGGTCCCTATTGTCCTTGGCGGCATAGAAGCGAGTCTGCGCCGTATAACCCATTATGACTACTGGACGAACAAGTTGAGAAAACCGATCCTGTTTGACTCCAAAGCCGATCTGCTTATCTATGGGATGGGTGAGACGGCGATCGAAGAGTTGAGTATCGCATTACGTGACGGGAAAGATTTTAAAGATATTCGCGGCGTCTGTTATATCTCCAAAGAACCGGTAGAGGAGTACATACAGCTTCCTTCACATGACGAATGTCTGAAGGATAAAGAGAGATATATTGATATGTTCGATGACTTCTATGATAACAATGACCCTATCTCAGCCAAGGGCCTGTGTGAACCGGTAGATACACGTTTTCTGATCCAGAACCCCCCATGCGACTATCTTAACGAAGAGGAGATGGATGCCCTTGCGGATCTTCCTTTTACACGGGAACTGCACCCTTATCACCGGCCTGAGGGGAAAGTGAAGTGTCTTGAGACGATCAAGTTTTCTATCAACACCCACCAGGGATGCTGGGGAGAGTGTAATTTCTGTGCTATCGGTGTACATCAGGGGCGTACCATTCGTACACGATCGGAAGCCTCTATCATCAAAGAGGTCAAGCAGTTTACACAGTACAAGGATTTCAAGGGAATCATATCGGATGTGGGCGGTCCAACAGCCAATATGTACGGGTATGAGTGTAAGAAAAAGCTCAAACACGGTACCTGTGCACATCAGCGTTGTGTCGATGCCAACCATCTCTGCTCATCGATGAAGATCAACCATAAGCGAAATATTGACCTGCTGCGACAGGTCCGTGCAGTTGAAGGCGTGAAAAAAGCTTTTGTCGCTTCGGGGATACGTTATGACTTTATCACGGAAGACAAAGAACATGGGTATGCCTATCTCAAAGAGCTGGTCAAGCACCATATATCCGGACAGATGAAGGTCGCTCCCGAACATACTCAGCAGCATGTTTTGGAATTGATGGGAAAACCCGGCAAGCAGACCCTGATTGATTTTAAGAAGATGTATGACAAGCTTAATGCGGAAGAGGGCAAGAAGCAGTTCTTAACCTATTATTTGATTGCTGCGCACCCGGGTTGTGAAGAGAGGGATATGCATGAACTCAAACGCTTTACTACAGAAGAGCTGCAAATGAACCCTGAACAGGCTCAAGTCTTCACACCGACACCAAGTACCTATTCGGCTGTGATGTACTATACAGAGATGGACCCGGTGACGCGTAAAAAGATATTTGTTGAAAAAGATATGCACAAGATAGAGCAACAAAAAGCTATTGTTGTGAAGAAAGAGAAGATCCATCGTAACAACTTTGCAAGCTGATAGTTCTGAAGAGGAGGCTAAACCAAAAAGTCTCCTCTGTTTAGATAATTCCCACCTCTGTATTAATCAAAAATATTGGCACATTTTTTGCGTATCTTAGTCTCCTTTTAGCTTCCTTCCCTTACAATATGCAATAACAGAATAAGTAACAATTATGGATAGTTATGCGAATTGATAAATTTTTGAATGCGGTCAATCTGACCAAGCGCCGAACCGTTGCACAAGACATGATCTCTAACGGTGTTGTCCTTATCAACGGCAAGGTCGTTAAAGCGAGTAAAAACGTAGAGGTGGGTGACGAGATAGAACTTGCTTATCTCAAGGGAAGTAAAAAGTATACGGTACTGCTGATCCCCACACTTAAATCCACACCGAAGTCTGAACAGGACAAGTATATAAAGGAGCTCTCTTGAATTATAATGAAGCCAAAACAGCTTTTGAAACACTGTTCGAGCACAAGATGGATGATGTTCAGATGCGAGAGTTCCTGGTCTCGATGAGACTTGATGAAAGCACGCCGGTCGAAGCAATAGCGGCCGCAGCTTCTGTGATGCGTTCTCATGCGATTGCTTTGCCTATTGCTGAAGAGCTGCGCCCACGTCTTTTGGATGTCGTCGGTACAGGAGGGGACAAGATAGGAAGTTTCAACATCTCCTCTACGGTCGCGCTTCTGTGTACATCCGCCGGAGCGTATGTTGCCAAGCACGGAAGCCGTTCTGTGACCTCTAAATCCGGATCAGCGGATATGTTTGAGCGTTTGGGAGTCAGACTGGATCTGAACATCGAACAAAGTGCAAGACTACTGGAAGAGACAGGGTTTACCTTTATGTTTGCACAGAATCACCATCCTGCCATGAAGTTCATCATGCCGGTACGAAAGAGTATCAGTGAAAAGACTATCTTTAATGTCCTTGGCCCTTTGACCAATCCCGCAGGTGTCAAAAAGACCATGCTGGGTGTCTTTGACAAGAGCTTTGTCCCCAAGATAGCAGAAGCCCTGAAGATCAACGGATCAACATCAGCCTTGGTGGTAAGTTCTCGTGAGCATATGGATGAGGTGAGTATATCGGATATTACTTATGCCGCACGTCTGGATGCAGAGGGTATCGAGGAGTTTGAGATAGACCCGCTTGAGTTCGGGATCAAACGGGCTCCTTTGGAAGCAATTGTCGGTGGCGATGCAGAGGTCAATGCCCAGATTCTGCATAATATCTTTAACGGTACTGCTGAAACAGCCCAAAGAGATATTGTTTTGATGAATGCGGCGTGTTCTTTGATGGTGGAAGGGATGGCAAGAGATATCCAAGACGGACTTGAGATTGCAAGAGATGCCATAGAGAGCAAAAAGGCTAAGGCTAAGCTTGACGAGATTATAAAGGTCTCTTCAAAACTATGAAAACCTTTGTCTTAGGTCTGGATGAGCTTGAGTCTGTTCTCAAGGAGATAGAAACAGAGTTGCCAGAGGGAGGTGTGCTGATCTTGCAAGGTGACCTGGCATCGGGTAAGACCACTTTGACACAGGCTTTCGCACGTTATCTCGGTCAAGACGAAGCAGTGACTTCACCGACCTTTTCCCTACAGCAGTGTTATGGGGAGAGGCTTTTCCATTATGATCTGTATAACAAAGGTCTGGAGCATTTTATGAGTATGGGTCTCTTGGAAGAGTTGGAAAAGCCAGGGTATCATCTGATAGAGTGGGGTGATGAAAGGCTCAGTACTTTATTGGACTCCGCTGGCATAGCTTCTATGCAGATAATAATTGAAAAAGATAATAATAAAAGAGTATACAAATGCATAAACTAGAGGCCAAAGGGCTAAAGAAAACCATTAAAAAAACACCTATTGTCCGAGGGATGTCCCTGGAAGTAAACAGTGGAGAGGTTGTTGGACTTCTAGGACCCAACGGTGCGGGTAAGACAACGACCTTTTATATGATTTGCGGCTTGGTAGAATCGAGTGAGGGAGAGGTCTTTTTCGACAATGACAATATATCCAAGCTTCCTCTGCATAAACGTGCTGTCAAAGGGATAGGTTACCTTCCGCAAGAATCATCAATCTTTAAAGACCTCACAGTTGAAGACAACCTCCTCGTCGCAGCAGAGGTCAATATCGATGATGAGGAAGAACGTTACAAACGTATAGACGAGCTTCTTGACCTGTTTAATATCGAGCCTATCCGTCACCGTAAAGGTGTGAGTCTCTCCGGTGGTGAACGTCGCCGTGTTGAGATCGCCCGGGCTTTGGTAAATGCGCCGAAGTTCTTGTTGCTGGATGAGCCTTTTGCCGGTGTTGACCCTATCGCAGTCATGGATATTCAAAGTATTATCAACCAGTTGACGGATATCGGTATCGGCGTCTTGATCACTGACCATAATGTACGTGAGACCTTGGCCGTATGTGACAGGGCTTATGTTATCAAGGCCGGTGAACTCTTGGCTTCGGGAAGTTCTGCAGAGATTTCTGAAAATGAAGATGTACGTCGTCACTATCTGGGTGAGAGCTTTAAGTTCTAATATGATGGTAGGATAGAATGGGTATGCAGGAGAGTAATATTATTGTGTTTATAGATGAGAGTCTCTCCTTAATCCCGGTTTCTTTTTCACACTTTAAGGCAGTGCCATGGCATTAAGAACCTCCCAAAGTGTTGAATCAAAAAACAAACTTTCGTCGACCCTTCGTAACTGGCTGCCCATTTTGCATTCAGGCCTTGGTGATTTGGAAGAGGCAATGGCACCGTTTGTCGAGGGCAACCCTTTGATTGAAGTCAAATCAGGTTATGAAGAGAACTTTGAAAAACGTTTGCCTAAAAAGGTGCTTTACGGACAGGGTGTCAAGAACTCCCAAACGGAACAGATAGAAGCGCTTACTATTGCCAACAAGTCTATTTACGAGGTCCTCGATGAGCAGATCGACTCTACACTTTTTCCCACACCGACATCTAAAGAGATCGCATATTCCGTCATAGAAAACCTTGATGAGGATGGTTTTTTTGAAGGCGATATTGAGGTTTTAAGTGAAAAACTCGGAGTGACTGCACAGGAGTATGAGAAGGTACGTAAGCGTTTTTCCTATCTGGACCCCATCGGTATCGGTGCAAAAGATGTCAAAGAGTGCTTTGTCTTCCAACTTGATGACGCGACGATATCGGATGAAAACTATGCCTTGGCCCTAAAGATCATTGATAACCTTGAGGAGATACACTCTTTTGCCAATGAAGAGGGATTTGATGAGACATTGAAAGTGATACAAAGCTTTCGAAACCCTCCAGCGATAGAGTACTTCGAGGACTCAAATGAGATTATTTGTGATTTGATGATCTATTTCAATGAGGAGGGGAGCATCGAGGTTAAGATCAATGATGCCTACTATCCTGCAATCACTATCGATACGGAGTACGGGGTCGAACACGAATATGTTACGGCAAAGATCAAGGAGGCAAAAAGTCTTGTGGACGCTCTGGATATGCGGCGGGCTACCTTATATAAAGTCGGCCTTATGATCGTCGAGTATCAATACGACTTCTTTACCGGCGGCTCGATCAAACCCTTGACACTCAAGACACTTGCCGATGAGTTCGGCCATAACCCTTCCACGATATCACGCGCCATTGCCAATAAGTACATCGCCTGTGAACGTGGTGTCTTTGCAATGAAAGAGTTCTTTACGACGGCGATCGATGAAGATGTGTCCAATGCTGCTATCAAAGAGTATTTAAGCAGTCTGGTAAAAGATGAACCCCATAACAAACCGCTTTCAGATATGAAGCTTCTTGAACTGATCCAGGAGAAGTTCAAAGTGAAGATGGTGCGACGTACGATCGCAAAATACAGAAAACAACTCAATATCGCCGGTTCAAGTGAACGTAAAAAACTCTATGTACTAGGTGTCAGTTGAGACTCGGCAAAAAAGACACTCTTTTGAAAGAGAGGCTTGATAGAGAAGTCATGCTTCGCAATGCATCCGATGAAGTTACGGATGAAACCCCTGATCCTATCTTGATTGCCAAGGCCTACGAGGATGAATATTCGGCATTGGTGTGTGCGCTATTTGCTTATGGCAAGGTGGAGAATATTATCAGGTTTTTACGCTCTTTGGACATGGGCCTGATTGATGAGAATGAGGATGTAATCAGGCAGAAGCTTAAAGGGCATTATTACCGTTTTCAAAACGCCGAGGATATTATTCAGTTTTTCATTACACTCTCACGGCTTAAAAAAGAGGTGTCTCTCAATACTCTTTTTTTAGAAGGATACAAGACGAAGGAAGATGTGATAGAAGGGATCAATACTCTTTTAAGAAAGATGTTTTCGTTAAATGATTACCAAAGTCGGGGGTATACCTTTCTACTGGGGAAAATCACGCATAAACGAAAAGGTTCGGGGGCATTGAAACGCTGGAACATGTATCTTCGTTGGATGGTCCGTCATGATGAGATCGATATGGGGCTTTGGTCAGGTGTGCATACGAAAGATCTGATCCTGCCTTTAGATACACACACCTTTAGTATGGGAAGAAACCTGGGGCTGTTGAAGCGAAAAAGCTATGACTTGGAAGCAGCATGGCAGATGACACAGAAACTGAAGTCCTTTGATAAGGAAGATCCGATCAAGTATGATTTTGCCCTGTATCGTCTGGGACAGGAGTCCTGATTTTGATGAACCTTAATTTATAAGTTATACTAATGTAATGGTGTAAATCTTTAACATAGGAGTTGATATACTCTAAAAAAAGAGAAGTAGGTAATAGTGAAGTTAAGTGAAAAGATCGCATTTATTCCTGTTCGCTATTCTGTTCCCATTACCTGGTTGCTTATTATCATAGGTGCCAGTACTTACTCTTATTTCGATCAAAAAGAAGATGTCAAGATCAGTGTTGTCAACGATATCACCCAGCATGTTAGACAAAAATTCACCCTCATCAATCAAAACCTTTTCAATGCTATTACCTTGGGACTGAACGAAGAGCAGATCTTTAAAACTCAGCATATGTTCAAGAGTAAAAAGGGAAAGGTAATGGGGTATATAAAAGATGATGACCAGGTACAGATCCTTTCCGGTGACAGGATAGATGAGAAAATCGATCCATATTTGTCAGATGACTTCACAAACCGTAATGATTTCTTTTTAAAGCCGCGTCAGGCCCTATGTGAATCAGGAGAATCTGAATATATCCTATGGGCTAACAGTGATGTGTTTTATATGTTTAGACCTTTGGGTCAACATTGTGAAAAAGGCGTGCACTTTTTACGCTATTCAGTCAAGAGTGAGCGTGATGAACATTTGGAACAGATGCTTCATATCATTCTGCTTGACACCTTGATCCTTTTGGTCGTTATGATAGTCGTGGGAATGTTCATCGCCTATTATCTGAACAAGCGCCTGAAACGTTTACTGGACTTGATCACGGGATATAGACAAGATGTGAAGAGTTCGAATGAGATCATTGAAGGCAATGACGAGTTCAGTATGATTTCTAAGGCATTTTCATCCATATCCAACCGTATGACGGCGGTCTTAAATGACATGTATGGTTTTGTCGCCGTCCTGGATATACAGGGCAATGTCCTCTTTGTCAACAATTCGGCTTTAAAAATAGCAAACCTGGATATCTTGGAAGTCAAAGGTAAGAAATTAAGTGATGCTTATTGGTGGGCTCATGACAAAGACGTTAAACAACAGATCGAGAGTATGATTGAAGGTGCCTTAAGGGGGGAGAGCTTTAATCAGGAAATTCAGATACAGGTTGCCGAAGGGCAGTTGATCTGGGTGAACTTTAACATCCATCCGGTCTATGACGCCCATGGAGATATCGAATACCTTCTTGCTGAAGGAATTGACATCTCCAAACAGAAAAAGGCAGTTGAAGAGATGCTGCGTCAGAACAGAAAGGCACAGATGGGGGAGATGCTCTCAATGATTGCCCATCAATGGCGTCAACCCCTAGCCGCTATTTCTTCAATATCGGGCAAAGTCATGATGGATTCTCAGATAGGCACCTTGGAGCCTGAAAATGTTTTGGAACAGATGAACAAGATTAATAAAACAGTTGTGCATATGAGTTCCACTATGCATCAGTTTACCAGCTTCTTTGACCCGACAAAAAAAGCAAAGATCACGAATTACAAGAAGATAGTTGATCAATGTGTTGATATTATGAATTCGAGCATTGAAAAAGAGGGAGTTGATGTCAAGATCTATATAGAAGAGGTGCATGCACTCTATACTTTTGAAGAAGAGCTTATCCAAGTCATCATAGACATGATTAAAAACTCTATTGATTTTTTCAAGCAAAACAAAACTGAAAATCCAAAAATCACAATGTTACAGTTTGTCAAAAATGAACAGATCTGCCTTTCAATAGAGGATAATGCAGGCGGGATAAAAGATGAAAACCTTGATAAAATATTCCAACCGTATTTCTCCACCAAGCCGGATGAGGTAGGTACGGGTTTAGGTCTGTACATGTCCAAGATGATTGTTGAAGACCATTGTTATGGTCGTTTGAAGGTGGAGCAGATAGAAGAGGGAATACGTTTTGTCGTTTGTCTGCCAGGAGATAGATGTTTGTTTAATCTTTAACAGGTAATAGGCTGAGATGGGAACTGCTTGTCGCAATAAGCTCTGCATCACAGTGGATTTCAACAGTGACAAAGGCGCTTTTTTGTCCCATTTTTATGAGCTTTCCAACGGCACGTAACTCTTTGCCTTTACCCGGACGCAGGTAGTTTACAGTAAGCTCTTGTGTTACAGCTGTCAAACCATCTTCAAGATGAGGCTCAAGGACAAACCAGCCTGTATTGTCAGCTAGGGTAGAAATAACTCCGCCATGGATATATCCCAGATGCTGAAGGTGCTCCGTGGATACCTCAAGTGTCAAGATAGCACTATCTCGATTACTCTGTTCAACACGGCAGCCGATGTATTCTAAAAAATTGAAACACTCTTTTGACATAACAATTATTATATCGTAAAGCAAAGTGGCACCAGAAAAAATTTAATGTAAATTGCTGAAGTTTCTGTTTTTTTAGGGCTGTTTAATCCAAAAGTTAATATAATCGCGTCATTATTTTAAAAAAGTGCTCGGTTACAGTGCTTTGAACAAGGGAACTTCACGATGGATGGACGTTTATTTACCTTCTTTGGTACGATCAGTCATGATCATAGTTTTATCTTCTTAACACACATGCTTTTAAGTGCGGTAATTGTACTTATTATTGCAAGAATCGCAACAAAAAGTATGCGTCTTGTTCCAACTGGAACTCAAAACGTAATGGAAGCTTATCTTGGTGGTGTACTCGCTATGGGTGCTGATGTTATGGGCAAAGAGGATGCACGCAAGTACCTTCCATTGGTCGCAACGATTGGTCTTTTTGTTGGTGTTGCCAACCTTATCGGTGTTATTCCTGGGTTTGAAGCACCGACTGCTTTCCTGGATATGACACTGGCACTTGCATTGGTCGTATTTTTCTACTACAACTTTGAGGGAATCCGCCGTAACGGTGTAATCAAATACTTTGCTCACTTCATGGGTCCGGTATGGTGGTTGGCATGGTTGATGTTCCCAATCGAGATCGTATCTCACCTATCACGTGTTATCTCACTTTCTTTCCGTCTTTTCGGAAATGTTAAAGGTGATGATATGTTCCTGATGGTTCTATTGATGTTGACACCATGGATTTTCCCGATGATCCCGTTCGCATTATTGACATTCATGGCGCTTCTTCAAGCTTTTATCTTCATGATGCTGACTTACGTATACCTTGGCGGAGCAGTAATGGTTGCTGACGATCACTAAGGATCTTCAGTAAATGAAAAAAAGCGTCTACGAGACTATCCTTAGTTTTCTTTTAGGCGTCTCCTGGGCATTTCTCGTCCTGGGAGCAGTTCTCACCTTTGAATCTTTCATAGACTTCGGACTTACAACAGCTGTTTTCAGTACTATTGTCTTCATCTTTGTATTTTTGTTTTTGATCCTGATTCTTGAAACAATGAATCTTTACAGAGAGAGTCATGAGGAGAAACGTAAGCAGACGAAACTTCTTTTTGATATCAGAGAACTTCTAAAAAAAGATGATGATTAAGTCATATCTGATAACAGACCCCAGTCTATTTGGAAGTACCCCTGAAAAACTTATTGAAACACTTTCTATATCATTAGCGCAACACATACCCGATTTTGTCTGTTTACGAGATAAAGAGAATGGGTCTTATGCTGAACTTGCCAAAGCCTTTTTAGGTCTGAAGGGAAGCCATAAAGCACTGTTGCATGGAGATGTTGATCTGGCGATCTCTCTAGGCGCTTTTGGTGTTCATCTAAGCTCCTTACAATATGAAGAGATTGCCAGGGCCAAAGAGGCCGGTCTTTATGTGATAGCCTCGACACATTCATATGATGAGGCTGTCTTGGCACGTGAAGCAGATGCTATTACGTATAGTCCCATCTTCTTTTCTCCCAACAAAGGAAATCCGAAGGGTTTAGAGGATTTAAAAGAAATAACAGGTAAAATAGAAACCAAAATATTTGCCCTTGGCGGTATTACAAGTAAAGAGCAGATAAAGCAGGTCGAAGCGTGTGGGGTCTACGGCTTTGCGTCAATAAGATATTTTGCGCTCTAGCGCGTTTATAAGGATAAGAATGTTTGAAACAGTCATCGGATTGGAAGTTCATACTCAGCTAAATACAGATACTAAACTTTTTTGCTCATGCGCAACCAGTTTTAATGAGATGCAAAACTCCAATACCTGCCCAACCTGTTTAGCCCTTCCAGGTGCTCTTCCTGTCTTAAACAAAGAAGTCTTAGAGAAGTCGATCATGTTTGGTACAGCCATAGACGCGACGGTGAATCGTACTTCATATTTTGATAGAAAATCCTATTTCTACCCGGACAGTCCATCAGCCTATCAGATCACGCAGCTTTACACACCGGTGGTTGAACATGGAAAACTGGAGATCAACTTCGAAGATGGAAACAGTAAGCAGATCCGTATCAATCGTGCACATATTGAAGCGGATGCCGGGAAGAACATCCATGAAGGCGCTGTTTCAAAGGTCGATTTGAACCGTGCGGGGACACCGCTTCTGGAGATCGTATCGGAGCCGGATATGCGTTCGGCAGAGGAAGCTATCCTTTATCTAAAAAAGCTTCACTCGATCGTACGTTATATTGATATCTCCGATGCAAATATGCAAGAGGGTTCGTTCCGTTGTGATGTGAATGTTTCTATTCGCCCTAAAGGAGATGAAAAGCTCTATACCCGTGTGGAGATCAAGAACATCAACAGCTTTAAATTTATTGAAAAAGCGATTGAAGTCGAAGTCGAACGCCAGATTTATGCCTGGGAAGACGGAGTCTATGATGACGAGATCGTTCAAGAAACAAGGCTGTATGACCAGGATAAAAATGAGACACGATCTATGCGTGGAAAAGAAGAAGCAGCGGATTACCGTTACTTCCCGGAACCTGACCTCCTTCCAGCCAAGATTGATGATGAGATGTATGAGAAGTTTTCACAGATCCCGGAGCTTCCGGATGAGAAGCGTGACCGTTTTGTCAGTGAATACGGTCTAAGTGCATATAATGCCAATGTTATCACGTCATCATTAGAGATGGCACATTTCTTTGAAGATATGTTAAAAGTCGGTGGAACCCCAAAGACGGCTGCTACGTGGTTGACGGTCGAATTGCAGGGACGTTTGAAAGGTGGACTGACACTGGAGACTTCTCCTGTAGATGCCAAAACTCTGGGTATGCTGGTCAACCGAATAGATGACAAGACGATCTCCGGTAAAGCGGCAAAAGAGGTGCTTGATCATCTTATGGAAAATGAAATCGGTGTTGATGAAGCGATTGAGAAGCTTGGCTTGAAACAGGTGACTGATATGGGTGCCATCGAAGCGATCTGTGATGAGATCATTGCAGCCAATGAAGACAAAGCAGAAGAATACAGAGGCGGTAAGGAGAAACTACTTGGCTTTTTTGTCGGTCAGGTAATGAAAGCGAGTAAAGGTTCTGCTAATCCCCAAGCAGTCAACGAGGTTCTTAAAGCAAAACTAGGCTAAACCGTGAACTTTGTCTCGAAAGGTTTTGTTGATCTGGCTTATCTGCTTCAGGCATCAAAGGGGTATCAGGCAACAAAACACTTTTTCTATTCTCTTTTGGAAGATGACAGCTATCCCTATAAAAAATATTTTGACTATGTGATGATGTTGCTGATCTTATCAAGTGTCATGCTCTTGATAAGACAGGTTAAATATCCACTCCCTGATTATGCCGTCTTCTACAATGATTTCGCCATCTCTTTTATCTTTCTGATCGAATATCTTTTACGACTTTGGGTCTACAGCTCTGTCTCCAAAGAGATTATCCAGCAATATGAAAAAGACGAGTTTCTCGGTTACAGGTTTCGACTTTACAAAGCTCTGAGCAAAACGATCAAGACCAAATGGAAATATATCAGTTCGGTCTATGCGATCATCGACCTATTGGCAATCATGCCGTTCTTCCACCAGCTAAGAATATTGCGTCTTTTTATCCTTTTTCGTGCGTTTAAGATCTTTAGATATACCAAGAGCCTTCAACAGTTTGCCAGTGTTTTAGCCTCTAAAAAATTCGAGTTCTTTACATTAATGGTCTTTGCTTCCGTGATGATCTCCGTTGCAGCGGTACTGATCTATATTGCAGAAGCGAATAATAAAGATTCTGCAATAAATACGATGTTTGAAGCATTTTATTGGTCCTTTGTGACACTTTCTACCGTAGGGTACGGCGACTTTGTACCGGTAACAGATTTGGGTCGTACGGTCGCAATGGTCATAATCATATCGGGTATCGCAGTCATCTCTTTCATGACTTCAATCGTCGTGTCAGCTTTTACAGAGCAACTTGATGGTATCAAAGAACAGAAGATGATATCAGATATCTCAAAGATGAAACATTTTTATTTGGTATGCGGATATTCCGAAGTTTCAGAGATCGTCACGGCAAGATTGCAAAAAGACGGAATAAATTTCGTTATTTTGGAAAAAGAGCATGAGAAGTCGATGCGAGCCAATAAGCTCGGGATGTCGGCAGTGACAGCCGATCCGGCCAAACATGAGACGTACCGGGACTATGGTATCGATTTGAAAAAACAGGTGATCTCTGTATTGTGTCTGGAAGATACGGATGTTCAAAACATCTATACAGCCTTGACTATACGCGCTTTGCACCCTGAGATCAAGATTTTGTCTTATTTGCATGAGAAGAAAAACCGCAAAAAACTTTTCCTTGCCGGAGTGGACAATATTATCTATCCTCAGGAGCTTTTAGGTGCATTCGCACGTGAGTTTACCGGTAAACCGGTCGCTTTTGAAGCGATTCAAGCCCTGCGCAGCCAAAGTACGGATATCGTGATAGAAGAACTTCTCATAGATAAGAGGATATTAAGTCGCAGACATAATGTTGAAGAACTAAGGATTGAGAAGACAAAATTGATCCTTTTGGGTATCTATAGAGAGGGCACCTTCTTTTTTAACCCTGATAGTACGATGGAACTTGTTGAAGGTGATATATTGGTACTGATCGGGCTTGGTGTGATCATCAAAGAGTTCTCCTTGAACCTGCATAAGGCTATGTCATGAAAAACATCATAGTATTTGGCTATAACGAATATGCCAAGGAAGTGGCATCAAACTTCAAATCAAGTGCCGTACCCGTCTTTGTCTATGTGATCGACGAGGTGAGTTTTCGTCATGCCAAAGAGGATGGGTATGAGGTAGCGCTTGTCGAGCTCGATGATGACTGGAAGGAGATCGGTGAAAGGTTTGATATCAATGACCTGATCTGTTTCTGTTTTCTCGATGATGATGCAAAAAATGTCTTTTTGACTATTTCTCTTCGTGCTGAATATTCAAAACTCCATATCGTGGCTCTGGCGACATCTAAAGAGAGTGCGAACAAATTACATCTTGCCGGGGCAAACAAGTCAGTTGCGAAGCTTGAGACGATAGCAAATGTCATTGTCGAGTCTTTGGAAAAACCGGCCGTTGTAGAGGTGATGAATGAGATCTTATACCATAACAAAGAGCTGAAACTGGCTGAGTTTACCATCAGTGAACATTCTGTCTTAGCGAATAAAAAGCTCAAAGATATTACCATCCACCATGAGTTCGATATCATTATTTTGGCAGTTGCCGATCAAGAACTTGAGGCAGATTTTACCTTTACTTCACAGGGACATGATCACAAGATTGATGAGGGAGATGTTCTCGTCGTGATGGGAAGAGAAGAAGATTTGAAACAATTTAAAAAGGCGATAGCATGAAAATAGGTGTAATCGGAGCGGGTAAATGGGGGACGGCCCTGGCATTTGCCTTAAGCGAAAACAATGACGTCTACATTACTTCCAGAACACCGCGTGAACTGGATAACTTTGTAAGTTTAGAGGAGATATTGAAGTTAGAGTATCTTGTTATTGCTATCCCTGCACAGCAGATCGCCGGCTGGTTAAAAGAGAACTTTGTCTACAGCGGTCAAAAGGTCCTTGTGGCGGCAAAGGGTATCGAGGCTTCGACAGGACGTTTTCTAAACGAAATCTATGCACCATATGTTCCGGAAGAGAACCTCTGTTTTCTCTCGGGCCCCTCATTTGCTGCAGAAGTGATGAAAAGCCTGCCTACGGCTTTAGTGATCAACAGTACCTGTGACGAGACGGCCATAGCCTTTTCAAACTTTTTCCCTTCCTTTATCAAGACCTATATTTCAAACGATGTCGCCGGTGCAGAGGTCGCGGGTGCTTACAAGAACGTGATTGCGATAGCGGCAGGGGTTTGTGAAGGTTTGGGGCTGGGTAAGAATGCAGCGGCCAGTCTTATATCACGCGGTTTGGTTGAGATGGAACGTTTCGGCAAGCAGTATGGGGCAGAAGCCGAAACCTTTATAGGACTCAGTGGAGCAGGGGATCTCTTTTTGACAGCAAGTTCGACGATGTCGCGTAATTTCAGAGTGGGACTCGGCCTGGCAAAAGGAGAGTCTCAAGAGCAGATACTAGAAGAGCTTGGCGAGGTGGCCGAAGGCATAGGTACAAGTTATGCCTTACACAAGATTGTAGAAGAAGAGGGTGTCTATCTTCCTATTGCTACAGAGGTCTATGAAATCCTGGCAGAAGGGAAAACGCCTCAGCATAGTCTTCGTGACCTTTTGGGACAATGAACCTTTCATCATAGGTTTTGAAAAAGTCATCAAAAGTTTTGATTTTATTCAGATTGAAATCATGACTTCAATGAAAATTTGAAGTGTGGTGAAAAGCCACTATTAGTGTGTTTAAAGCAAAGTTCCATCGGAGATTTTATCATGCTAAGGGGAGTGATAAGCATGCTGTGGTATAATCTGAGAATTTTAAAAAATGTATGTATTATAAGTGAATGTAAGGCTCACACCAAAAATGCCTATGCCGCAATACGAAGGTTGGCCTTTCTAAAAAGTGAGTAGATGAAAAAAACTATAGTTCTATGTCTCTTTTTTGCTCTCTTTGCAAAAGCAGCAGAATGGAACTATACCAAAGAGGTCCGTTTGAGCAAAGATCAGCTCCAGACGGTCTTGGTAAGAGAAGAGGAAGTTCTAAGAGTATTGCAGTTCAGATGGACCCTGTATGCAGGAGATGGACTGGTGATGCATCTGAACTTCAATGGACGGGCATCACAGATTATCTTATACAAGCAGTATAAAAAGAATGCCTATAGACTTCCCCTTCTGAGTAAAACATCGGCCTTTAAACGCGTCCCGTACCTGTATCTTGTCTTCAAAGAGTTTGATCATAAGACGAGACAGGCACATTTTGATATTTTGATCGAAGATCCAGAAAAAAGAGCGCTTATCGAAGTTAAGCCATTGAGAGAGAACCAGTGAGAGAACCCTTAGAAGCCGTAGAACATCGCATGCAAGCGTGGATTGACGAATTGGAAAATGAGGAGATCAATACGCTCTATAAGCATCTTCCAAAAGGGAAACGTCTGCGTGCAAAGCTTGTATTAAAAATTGCAGGTGATACAGATGGTGCCATCAAGCTGGCAGCGATCATTGAGTTGATTCATGCGGCCAGCCTTTTACATGATGATGTGATCGACGAAGCGATGACACGTCGCGGCGTAAGTTCTGTCAATGCTACCGACGGGAGCAAGGTCGCCGTGATGATGGGAGATATACTCTATTCAAAAGCCTATACCGAGCTGGTTGCTTTTGATACAAAAATAGCCGAGTCTGTTGCCAAGGCAGTCACGGTACTCTCTATTGGTGAGTATATTGATGTCAAGATGGGGGAGTCTTTTAACTCGGATGAGCAGGCGTATCTTGATATGATCTATAAAAAAACGGCATCCCTGATCGAAGTGACAGCCTATTGTGCTGCTCTGCTTAGCGGCAAGGAAGCGGAGAATTATCGTCTTTATGGAAAAAATCTCGGTCTTTCGTTTCAGATCATAGATGATATTCTGGATATTGTCTCTGATGAGAAGACGCTTGGAAAGCCGGCCCTGAACGATTACAAAGAGGGTAAGACGACTTTGCCGTATATGTATCTTTATCAGGTGTTGGACACTGAGGGTAAAACGAGACTGATTGCAGCTCATGGAAAGAGTCTTGAGTCAGCAGAGTCAGAATGGATCAAAGAGCAGATGAAAGCAAACAAGTCAGTTGAACAGTCATATGCTCTTGCACAGCGCCTTAGTGATGAAGCCATCGAGGCTGTTGCTCAATATGACGAGAAAGAGCTGGTCGCTATTATCAAAGAGATGATGGGAAGAGAGTTTTAATGCATTATTTGTTGATCAGTTTCTCCCATCATAACTCTACTTTGGAGATTAGAGAAAAACTAGCACTGAATGTCCAGGCCGATGCGAAGCTGTGCTTGGAAAAAATGACTAACCATCCTTCGATCAATGAAGCATTGATTGTTTCAACATGTAATCGTCTCGAGGTCTTGGCATCAGTCGCATCGGTATCAGAGGCGACAGAATATATCTTCTTTCTTTTAAGCGGTAATTCGAAGATATCTATCAATGAGCTTGAAGGCCGTGCTGATGTCTTTGAAGACCAGGGTGCGATGCATCACCTTTTTAATGTGGCAGCTTCTCTTGATTCCATGGTTGTGGGAGAGACACAGATAGCAGGTCAGTTAAAAGATGCTTACCGTTTCTCTTATGACAACGGTTTCTGCGCGCAGAAGCTTTCCCGCGCCATGCATTATGCCTTTAAATGCGCTGCAGAAGTCCGTAATGCAAGCTCTATATCATCCAAACCCGTCTCTATCGCCAGTGTCGCTGTTGCAAAGGCCAAAGAGCAGTTTCCTGATATTGAAGGAAAAAAAGCATTGATCATCGGTGCAGGTGAGATGAGCCGCTTGTGCGCAAAGCACCTCTCCTCTTCGGGTTGTGAATGTATCATTATCAACAGAACCTACTCAAAAGCGCAAGAGATAGCAGATGAGTGTGGTGAACTGGTCAGTGCAAGAGAGTATCAGGAGCTTGAAGAGGCTGTCAATACCTGCGATCTTCTTTTTACAGCAACGGGCGCACCGTATCCGGTCGTCACATGTGACATGGTTGAGAGCTGCTCTTTTGATCGACACTGGTTTGATATGGCAATTCCAAGAGATATTGATGATTGTGATGTGCACGGGCTCTCTATTCATAGAGTAGATGACCTTAAGAACATTGTCAGTGAGAACATAGCGCTTCGTGAGGACGAGGCAAAGCTTTGCTACAGTATTGTCGGCCGCTATACGATCGAGTTCTTTGAATGGCTGCAGTCATTGTCGGTTGAGCCGTTTATCAAAGGGATATATGAGAAAGCGATGCAGTGTGCCAAAGATGAGACGAGTCGTGTGATGGATAAGGGTTTTATCCCCAAGGAGTATGAGGCCGAAGCTTTGAAGATGAATGAACAGGTACTTAAACGTTTTCTGCACGATATGAGCAAACGTATGCGTCAGATGTCAATGAATGTTGAATCGGATACATTGATCGAATCGATGAAGTATCTTTTCGATCATGATGAAGATGCATTAAACGATGCACCCAATGCATATAAATGTGATAAATAAAAGAAGGTAATAAAATATGAGATTTTCTAGACTATATGCTCCAACGACCAAAGAAGCGCCAAAAGACGCAGTGTTGGCAAGCCATATCTATCTTTCGCGAGCCGGGTTTATCTCCCAGGTTGCCAGTGGACTGTATAACTATCTGCCTTTGGGAAAAAGGGTTTTGAAAAAGATCGAAGCGATCATTAATGATGAGATGACAAAGGCTTATGCTCAGGAAGTAGAACTTAGTTTTGTCACACCAATCGAGTTCTGGGAGGAGAGCGGACGTGCTGACAAGTTCGGCAAGGAGCTTCTTCGCTTCAAAGACAGAAAAGAGAACAGTTTTGTATTGGGACCGACCCATGAAGAGATGATGGTCAATATTGTCAGAAACAAGGTGACCTCATACAAACAGCTCCCTCTTAATCTCTATCAGATCAAGACAAAGTTCCGTGATGAAGCCCGTCCACGTTTTGGAGTGATGCGCGGACGCGAGTTTTTGATGAAGGACGGCTACAGTTTCCATACCTCGTATGAAGACCTTGACAGAGAGTTTGATACGATGGAGGAGAGCTACAAGAGTATCTTAAGACGTCTGGGGCTTGAGTTCAGGATCGTCGAAGCAGACAGTGGCGCGATTGGCGGTTCAGGCTCCAAAGAGTTGATGGTTCTCGCAGACAGCGGTGAAGACACGGTTGCGGTCTGTGACTCTTGTGAATATGGTGCCAATATCGAAGTCTTCATGGACCTTGATAACGAGGATGAAGGCCAGGAAGAGGTGGTCTATACCGACATCAAGGAGTTGAAAGGTGATGACAACTGTCCTCATTGTTCAGGTAAACTCTCATTGACCAAGGGGATAGAAGTCGGACATATCTTTAAACTTGGTACAACCTATTCCAAGCCATTAGGCTGTACCTATCTGGATGAGAACGGTAAAACCCAGGACATGATCATGGGGACTTATGGAATGGGTGTCTCTCGTCTTATGGCAGCTGTGATCGAACAGCATAATGATGACAAAGGCTGTATCTGGACAGTTGCAACGGCACCTTACACGGTAAATATTCTGGTTTCAAACATCAAAGACGATGAGCAGATGACGTATGCTGAATCACTTTACCGCGAACTTTCTGCGCAGGGGATTGAAGTTATCCTCGATGATAGAAAAGAGCGTTTCGGCTTCAAGATGAAAGATGCCGAGCTTATCGGGTTTCCGTATACGGTCATTGTAGGAAAGAACCTTGCAGACGGTCTTGTCCAGATAGCACCAAGAGCCTCTGAGAGGAAGATCGAAGTGAGCCGGGATGAGGTTTTAGCTAAAATAAGCGAGATAGTGGGATGATATACCTGTTCTTTGCCTATCTGTTTGTCGAAGTACTGTTATCGGTCCAGGTCGCTGAAGTCTTGGGCGGCCTGGGTGTATTTGCAGAGATCATGCTTTCGGGATTTGTAGGTCTGGCCCTTCTTTTGAATGTCAAGACAACAATGGTTGAGAGCCTTAAAGCGATGTCTAATAACTGCATTACCATGCAGGAATTTCAGGAATTAAATATCTTTGCTCTTTTAGGTGCTGTGCTGTTGATACTGCCTGGTATCTTAAGTGATACTATCGGTGTCTTGATGCAGTTCTCTGTCTTTACGGCGCTTATTGTCAGTAGATTTAACAAAACACATGGTGAATGTAAAACAACACAAGGAGAAGATAATGTCATTGATGCAGAAATTATTAGTAACGATCATAGCCTTAAGTAGCCTTTTAAGTGCAAACGAAGCACAAGTCAAGGCTTTTTTACAAAAGGGGATAGGTTCAAACCCCAATATCATCTCTTTGGATATTTCCGTGATAGACAAGATCCCTCTGGACGAACCGGAAGGCTGGGAGGCGTATATCATTCAACTTAAAGGGACAGCCAAGATGGGCGGCAAGACAAAGCCGATATCACAGCGTTCTATCTATTTTGTCGGCGACGGGCTCATTACGGCAGAGTTGTATGACCTGAAAACAGGACAAAAACTCAACTCCAAGGTATCGCCACCTTTTAAAGAGAAATATTATGATGCAAAGCATAAACTCTTTGGTAATAAGGGTGCCGCACACAAGGTTGTACTTTTCTCTGATCCATTATGCCCGTTCTGCCGCTCTTACGTGCCTGAAGCCTTGGCGTATATGAAAAAATATCCTGATGCTTTCGAAGTGTTTTATTACCATTTTCCGCTTCAGTCTCTGCACCCTGCAGCCATTCCTTTGGTCAAAGCAGCGCTTGTGGCTGAGATGAAAGGTGAGAAAAATGTTGTTGAAAATCTTTATAAGGTCAACGTGGACGGACGTGAGAAGAATGTACAAAAGATCATCGATGCCTTTAATAAAATACAGGGAACAAAAATCACTCTTAAGGATATCTCTGATCCTGTTGTGAATGAACAGCTTAAACACGGGATGGATGTAGCAGAAGAACATCTGGTCAACGGTACACCGACAGTCTTCTTTGACGGTAGTAAAGATACGAGTAAATTGAAATACAAGACAACGAAAATAACTAAATAGAGCATAGGAAGAGAGATTGGATAAATTAATCATCGCAACACGGGGAAGTAAACTGGCTTTATGGCAGTCTGAACACATTAAGGCGCGTTTGGAAGCCTTGCGTCCAGGCTTGGCAGTCGAGCTCAAAATCATCGTCACTTCAGGGGACAAGATCCAGGATGTCGCCCTGGCGAAGATTGGTGGAAAAGGCCTTTTTCTCAAAGAGCTTGAAGAAGCGATGCTAAGGGGTGAAGCACATATGGCGGTACATTCGCTTAAAGATGTCCCTACTGTCATGCCTGAAGGGCTTCCTTTGGCGGCTATTACGGAACGTGAAGATGTGCGTGATGCGATGTTGAGTGAAATGTATTCAAGTCTTGATGAACTACCACAGGGTGCTGTCGTAGGAACCTCTTCATTACGCCGCAAAATGCAGCTGTTGATGGTGCGTCCGGACCTTGTAATCAAAGATCTTCGCGGAAATGTCGATACACGTATCAGAAAGCTTAAAGAAGGCCAGTTCGATGCTATTATCCTGGCCTCCGCAGGGATTAACCGTCTGGGTTTATTGGATGCGGTGAAGCATGTCTATCCGATCGAGACTTCCCAGATGGTCCCATCTATGGGACAAGGTGCGCTTGGTCTTCAGACGATAGATGACAAAGAAGTGTTTGATCTTGTGCATGCGTTGAATGACAAAAAGACAGAGATGGAAGTGACTGTCGAACGTGCTTTTGTCGATATCTTGGAAGGCGGCTGTCATGTCCCTATCGGTGTCAATGCAAAAGTCCTTGGAAACGGTGAGATAACGGCACGCTGTACATTGGGTCTTCCAAATGCTGCCGAGTTTATCAGTGAAGAGTTGGTCGGCGGTGAGGCTGAATATACGCAACTTGGACAAGAGCTTGCCAAAATTACCATCGACAAAGGGGCTACAGAGCTTCTTGAACGTGCTGACAAGATGGACTGATAAACGATTAATTTAATTTCGCTCTTTGTAGGGCTGTGAAAGAAGCTTTTGATGCAAAAAACTATTGAACTACTACGCTCTCGAGGTGAGCTTCGAGAGATTCATGATGAACTTGATATCTACCTTGAAATCCCACATATCGCTTATATTGAAGTAAAAAAAGAGGACTCTAAAGCACTCCTGTTTACCAATCCTGTTAACAAAAAAGAGGGTATCAAGTATGAAGACCCGGTTCTGATGAACCTCTTTGGCTCATATGAACGTACGGAACTGCTCTTTGGCCGTTCTGTCGAAGGTGTGGCCGAAGAGATTGAGACACTTTTGCATATGAAGCCTCCGGCAACGTTTAGAGACAAGTTCTCAATGTTGGGAGACCTTTTCAGTCTTAAAAATATCTTTCCGAAACGTTTAAAAAGTGAGGGTGCCTGTCAGGAAGTGAAGTATCTGGATGAGGAAGCGGACCTTAAGAAGCTTCCTATTCTTACAACCTGGGAAGAGGATGGCGGCCCTTTTATCACGATGGGTCAGGTCTATACACAGAGCCTTGACGGAGAGCTTGTAAACCTGGGGATGTACAGACTGCAGATGTATGACGGCAGGCATCTTGGTATGCACTGGCAGATTCATAAAGATTCCTCTCACTTCTTTGATCAGTATCAGCGCGAGGGTAAAAAAATGCCGGTTTCTATCGCATTGGGCGGGGATCCTTTATACACATGGTGTGCGACGGCTCCTCTGCCTTATGGTGTCAATGAACTTCTCTTATACGGCCTTATAACAAAGAAAGCTGTACGGATGGTGAAATCATTGACGACACCGTTGTATATCCCGGAAGATGTTGATTATGTGATTGAGGGGTGGGTAGATCCCGCACAGTTGAAGGTCGAGGGGCCATTTGGTGACCATACCGGATATTACACACTTGAAGAGCCCTATCCGGTCTTGGAAGTATCGGCTATCACGCATAAGAAAAATCCTGTGTACCTGGCTACCGTTGTCGGAAAGCCTCCGTTGGAAGACAAGTTTATGGGGTGGGCAACGGAACGGATATTTCTGCCGCTTTTAAAGACAAATGCATCAGACCTTATTGATTACCATATGCCTGAGAACGGTGTTTTCCATAATCTTATCCTTGCCAAGATGAAGACCCTCTATAAAGGACACGCAAAACAGTTTATGCATGCGTTTTGGGGGGCAGGACAGATGAGCTTTGTAAAACATGCCATATTTGTAGGTGAAGACGCTCCTCGTCTTAACAATTACGAGCCGATTGTCACCCATATTCTAAACCGATTTCATCCCAGCCGTGTGATGGTTTCTGAAGGGATAACAGATGCACTGGACCACTCCAGCCCCGAAGCTTTGGTAGGCGGAAAGCTGGGGATTGACTGTACGGGCCAACCCATGATAGATGCACCTGAGCTCTTAAATGATGAGGAGTTGCTTAAGAGACTTCAAGCCTGTGATGGCTCGATAAAAGATGTCCGTCAATATATGCGCAGGACACGCAACCCGATCAGTGTTGTCAGTGTCAACAAGAACAGCTCGATGAAAGAGGTGTTTGAGAACATAACAGGGCTTGATGAGCACCTGCGTATCATCGTCTTTGTCGATGAAAATAAAAATGATCTGGATAATCCTTATATGCTCGTCTGGCGCGTCGTCAATAACATTGATGCCG
Source organism: Sulfurimonadaceae bacterium (assembly GCA_041572615.1). Lineage (GTDB taxonomy): Bacteria > Campylobacterota > Campylobacteria > Campylobacterales > Sulfurimonadaceae. Next base: position 24,637 of record JBFFSC010000002.1, on the reverse strand, counting down.
GAAGGGATGTCTATATCAACAATACACTGGTTGGTGTAGACGGTACGAACAAAAACACGCTTGACGGTTTTGAACGAGAGTGGCCGGGTGATGTTGAATGTACCTTATCTGTCCTTCGTTCATTAGAGGAAAAAAGTGTATTGCCTAAAGATGATGTCCTTTATAAAAAGTTTCAAGTATAGCGATAGCAGATAAGCGCTTACAGACTCACGTATATGGATGGTATGGGGCAAACGTCAAAGAGTAAACAGATAAGAAAACCTCATATCTAAGAGGATGTTTTTTAGATATATGTTTCATTTTCACCCAAACTCAATAATTATTCGAATCTTTTATACGATTGAGTCAATTCGTTAAAACAGTTTTGGCAGCTTTAAGCCTTTAGGTATTAGAATAAAATTAATTGATTATCTAAGATTAAGATAGCCTGCAAAAATGGTTCTCTTGTTTCTCTTAAATTATGGAGTGTGTCTATGAAGTTTCCCCTTGCTTTAATGGTTGGCTTGTTTTTACTATCTGTACCTGCTTTAGAAGCTGCTGTGTATAAAGGTCAAAAAGAATATGTCAAGAAGTGTCGTAAATGCCATGGCGGTGGTCAGAAGGTTGCTGCAAGCAAGCGTATGAGAGATTGGAAAAAACTCCTTAATAAAAAGAACAAAGGTATCGAACTTGCCGGTATCCACCTTGACAGTGACAAGGCAAAGAAATCCTGGAAATATTTTAACAGCAAGAAATATAGAAAAAAAGCAAAGCATCTTCGCGATTTCATGGTCGAATATGCTAAAGACAGCGGTAACGTACCTGCGTGTAACTAGGTACCACTTTATCTTCCTCCTTCAGGGGTCTCGTCTTTTGAGACCCAATCTTCTTTTTATCACAAAATGATTATAATATTTTAAAAAAAAACTATCAGGTGAGAATGTATTATTATCTAAAACATATCTTTTTACTTATAGCAACTCTGTTGATATCGGCATGTACACCTCTGTTTGAGGATCAATTTAGAGACTATTCCCATGATGAGCATGCACAAGCAATTCAGCTTCAAAAAGCTCACGCGGATCTGATGAGAATTAAAGATATCGATATCGCATTGCATCTTAACAAGGAGCTGTTTTCAGGGCTTGCAAACAGGAGTTTTAAAGCTTTTAATGACACCTTCAAAACGCTTCATTCCGGTGAATTCTCAAATGTCTCCTTTGGTGAAATTGAGTTCTATCTGTCACGACAACAGGCTCTCTCAAAGCTTGAGTTTTCATTTGAGGTCGACGCGCTAGAGAGAAAGGTGTTCGGGTATATAAAGGCAAAGCATAGGCTAAGTGCAGGCCGCGATGAGTTCCTAATCGATACAAATTTTGATGAGATAGTGATTGAACGGATTGAGAATGATGAAATCTTCAAGAAAAACAGTGCAAAAAGCCACCTGATATCTTCATCCGTAAAAAGTTTTATGAAAGCCCTTAATACAGAAATGCTCCATTCGCCCTTGAGTATACCGGTAGATATGAATGTCCTAAAAGAGATTAACGGTAAAAAGATGTTTTATGCATCTGATTATAAACTTCACTCGGCAAGACCGCTTCATATGTTAACGAAGATGAAAATGTATATGCCCTATATCTATGAAGAAGGTGTTGTGTTTTTGGGAGCGAGTGAATTAAAAACTATTCAAGAGAAAAACAGTTCTGAATCAAACACGGAAACCTTATGGAGAGGATTAAAGGATAAGATCGATCGTGCTTTGGATCACAGTATGGGTGTCTCACTCGAAACGATACAAAAAAGTTCTTCTTGTTATATCAGCAAAGCCTATTTGTCAAAACAGATGAATCTCTCATTAAAGAAGATGGACTTGCGTGTCATTAAAAAGCCTTTGGTAAAACTGGCAGGCAAGAGAAACTCTTTTTCTAAAGAGATGGTGCTTGAGGACAAAAAGGGTCTGCCGGCATGTGATGAGGCTAAACGAGATTGTTCATCACTGATGCAGTCATGCGAAAGAGCCTGTACACGTAATTACGGTGCGCATAATTGTGAGGACTGTTCCACACTTAATCCTTTTGAAAGAGTACGCTGTGTCAGCAGACAGGAAGCGTGCAAGAGTAAAGAAGAACTCTTGATGTATGAGTGTAAGCGGAGCGAACAGCGGTGTCAACAGAAAAACGATGAATCTTCCCGTCAATGTGAGATCGAAAACAGCCGTTTAGTCTCACAATGTGTGGAAAAGAAAGAAAACCTGGCATTTGAAGGAGGTTCGCTCACTTTTGCAAAGCTGGCGTTTAATTTTGATGTAATCAATGCTTATGCCGTTCAACGTATACGCAATATAGTGTTTGATGACACCTTTGATACCCTGGAGATATCAAAGGATATCCATGTAAGCATGGACTCACGCACTCGCTTGGATCTCTTAGATGCTGAAGAAAGCGACTTTAACTGTTCATTAGCGATAAAAGAGCCTTTGTTTACGCATTCGTACGCGGATCATACAGGAGAAAGAAAAAGGCTCTCTTTATGTACAAAGTCTCTTGATAATGGCTTTTTGTCGATTAAAGCTAAAGTGCAAGCACATAATATGACAATCAACTTAAGTCATTCACCGTATGAAAACCTTCTCTCCGGAGACACTTTTTCTCTGCATTGCCTTTATCAAGATATCCCTATGTCTTCCCTGTCCAAGAACAGTTTGTTAAAAAAAGAGGAGATCCCACCGGCGTTGCAGGCAATGACGGGTGAGCTCGAACTGATATTTGAGACAGAGGTGATCTCTTTCTTGATTGCACCGATCAGCTTGCATAAAGACACGCTCTTGTATCCAAGTATGGATATCAAAGCAGTAAGCTTTAGGGATGAAAACCTATTTTAAAAGTAAAAGGGTCGGCAGTAGCGTTTATAAGCTCTTTTGAGGTCTGAATTTGTTAGAATGCCTCAATTTAAAAATCGGAGTATCGATTATGGAAAAAATGTGGTCTGGACGATTCAGCGAAGCTGCCTCATCACTGTTGGATGAATTTAACGCCTCTATAATGTTTGATAGAGAGCTTTACCAAGAAGATATAGAAGGTTCTATTGCTCATGCGACAATGTTAAAAGAGCAGGGGATATTGAACAAGGAAGAACTGCTTGCTATCAAAGAGGGGTTGGCCCAGGTCAAAAAAGAGATTGAAGCCGGTGAGTTTGTCTGGGAACTCAGTGATGAAGATTTGCATATGGCTATTGAAAAGCGTCTGACTGCCATTATCGGAGATACCGGTAAAAAGCTTCATACTGCCCGCAGCCGTAATGATCAGGTAGCTGTTGATTTCCGCCGTTATGTCCTTCGTAAAAACAGAGAGATTATGTCTTTACTGCATACACTTATGAGTGCCTTGCATAAGGTTGCAGGAGATCATACCGAAACCCTTATCCCGGGAATGACACACCTGCAGCATGCACAGCCGACAAACTTTGCTTTTCACCTAATGGCCTATGCTTCGATGTTCAAACGTGACTTTGAGCGTTTTGAAGACTCGCACAGAAGAAACAATATCTCCCCTTTGGGATGTGCGGCCCTTGCCGGTACACCACATGATATTAACCGTTATGCGACTGCTGATCAGCTTGGATTTGATTCTGTCAGTACCAACTGTCTCGATACGGTTAGTGACAGGGACTTCGCAATTGAGATACTCTTCAACATTTCAATGACAATGATGCATATCTCCCGTCTGGCCGAAGAGATGATCCTTTGGTCTTCGTATGAGTTCAAGTTCATCACATTCAGTGATGCCTATTCAACAGGCTCTTCTATCATGCCGCAGAAGAAAAACCCGGATGCGGCAGAACTTCTTCGTGGCAAGAGTGGCCGTGTTTACGGAAACCTGATGAGTCTTTTAACGGTGATGAAAGGGCTTCCTCTCGCTTATAACAAAGACACGCAAGAAGACAAAGAGGGTGTTTTTGACAGTGTACGTACGATTGAGATCTCGTTAAAAATACTTAGAGAATCCCTGTTGACATTAACGGTCCATAAAGAGAATATGGAAGCAGCATGTAAGGTGGGGCATTTGTCAGCAACTGACCTGGCAGACTATCTGGTAGAACATTGCGATATCCCATTTAGAGAAGCACACTTTATTACCGGCAAGGCAGTCGCGAAATCTGAAGAGCTCAATATCGATCTCAGTGACATCTCTTATGAGGAGCTTAAGGCTATCGATGAGCGTATAGCAGAGAATGTGATGCCATATCTGAGTATCAGGCACTCGATGAATGCCAGAACATCTGAAGGCGGTACATCGACGGTACGTACGGTTGAACAGTTGGCGAAATTTAATACATGGTTAGAGGAGAATAGATAATGAACGTAAAAATCACACACCAGGATGGAATGAAGTTTGAAGCAAAGACGGCAAAGTCTTCTTTTGTCATCGATTGCCCGACAATCAGCCCGATAGAGTATTTCTTAGCAGGGATTATCTGCTGTACGGCAACAGATATCGTTATGGTACCTCAAAAGCAGGGCATAGAGGTCACTGACCTTGTCATTGACGGAGATGTTGTCAGAGCGGAGGAGATGCCGCAAAAGTTCAACAGCTTGCATCTGGATTACAGCTTTAATTCGTCAGCAGAAGACGAACTTGCAGCACGATGGGTCATGGCAAGTATCGAGACCTATTGTTCTACACTTAACACGATTCGCGGTGTGACAAAGATCACGTATTCCATTACACATAATGGGAAAAAAATCCGTGACAAAGCCGAGATTATTTCCGGTGAGACTACGACTGATTTTGGTGCACTTGAGGGTTGTTGTCCTTCGTAAAACGATCCTTATCAAAAGCAGGCTCATACTCAGAGCTTGTCTTGCAAGAGTCAAAGGGGTGTCTTAGACACACCCGTACCACTGCGTTTCTTTAAAAATTATCAACCTGTCATATTTTTTTGCATGCATTAAAGAACAGTCTATACTTGTGAATGTTCATAAGGAGAGTGAAATGATTTATGCTTTTTACACACTGATAATCTTGTCTGCTATTGTGATTGCTGTTGAAGTGATTGAGGTTTTAAGGGGAAGAGAATGGGGTGAAAACCCCTAAAAGATTTCCTGTTAGAGGAAGTCTTTTCTGAAGAAAGATTTATAAAAAATCTTTTGGGTCGGCATCGGCAAAATGCCCCCAGGCGAGTTTAGTCCCGCCAAGTACATGCCAGTGAAGGTGTTTTACTTCCTGCCCACCATTATGACCGACATTGGTGATCACTCTGTACCCAGACTCTTTTATACCGACAGTCTCAGCTACATCCTGGATGAATGATGTCATACCTGACATCGTCTCAGGAGTGACCTCGTTAAAGCTGTCAACATGAAGTTTGGGGATGACGAGAATATGAGCAGGAGCTTTTGGGTTTAGGTCGTGAAATGCCATGAAATCATCATTCTCTTTTACAAGGTTGGCTGGAAGTTCACCGTTTACAATTTTACAAAATATACACATATTATTTTCCTTTTTTTGCTATAAAAATATTATAACCTAAAAATAAAAAAGTTAGGAATAATTATCGTTAAAGCCGATTGTAATGGATTTTTGCCTATAATCGCGCCATTATAATCTTAAGAGTTATGCCTCTTAAAGAAGGAACTACTTTGACCGAGTGGATAGAAAAAATTGAATCAGCAGATTCTCCTTCAGTAATTGAAGAGATCCGTGTTGCTATTTTTGGTAAAAAAGGTGTGATGACCAAAGCGTTTGCCGAGATGAAAAATGCAGCGAACGAAGACAAGGCACGTATCGCCAAAGAGCTGAACGAGCAAAAAGCAAAATTAAACACCCTTTTGAACGAGAAAAAAGTTGTTTTAGAGACAGAAGCACTCAAAGAGGCTATGAAGGCAGAAGGCATTGATGTTTCACTCTTCTCACCTTCAAGCGAACGAGGTGCGACGCACCCTGTCATGGATACGATGGACAGGATTATTGAATACTTTTCCAACCTGAACTTCTCGGTTGAAACGGGACCGATGGTCGAAGACGACTTTCACAATTTTGAAGCGCTTAACTTGCCTAAGTACCACCCGGCACGTGATATGCAAGACACCTTTTATTTTAAGGATGAATCACTTTTACGTACCCACACCTCTCCGGTTCAGATCCGTACGATGATGAAGACGCAGCCTCCTATCCGTATGATCGCTCCGGGTTCAGTGTTCAGACGTGATTTTGATATCACACACACACCGATGTTCCATCAGATTGAGGGCCTTCTAGTCGATGAAAAGGGAAAGGTTTCTTTTGCAAATTTGAAGTTTATCCTTGAGGGCTTTCTCCATCATATGTTCGGTGATGTTGATGTACGTTTCCGTCCCTCTTTCTTTCCGTTTACGGAACCTTCTGCAGAAGTTGACATCTCCTGTATCTTTTGTGAAGGTGAAGGGTGCCGTGTATGTTCCAAGACGGGCTGGCTTGAAGTACTGGGATGTGGGATCGTCGATCCGAACGTTTTCAATGCAGTCGGCTATAAGGACGTAAGCGGTTATGCCTTCGGTCTGGGTATTGAGCGTTTTGCGATGCTGATTCATCAAATACCGGATTTACGATCTCTGTTTGAAGGCGATGTTAGACTATTGGAGCAATTTAGATGATTATTACAAAAAGCTGGTTGAACGAATGGATCGATATTGAAGATAAAAGCGGTGATGAGCTTTGTAAGACATTTAATGCCATTGGTCTTGAGGTTGATAGGCATGAGGTCTATAAGATTCCCAACAAGATTGTTGTCGGTAAAGTAACTTCTTGTGAGAAACACCCTGATGCGGATAAGCTTAATATCTGTCAGGTGGATATCGGTACAACAACACGTCAGATCGTTTGTGGTGCGGCAAATGTACGCCCTGATATTCATGTCGCGGTTGCGATGATAGGTGCCGAACTCCCTGGAGGCTTGAAGATCAAGCCTGTAGTACTTCGCGGTATCGAATCCGTCGGCATGATATGTTCATCGACCGAACTTGGTCTTCCCCCTCTTGAAGACGGGATCATGATCCTTGATGACAGTATCGGAAAGCTGAACCTTGGTGATGAACTGAGTGAGAATCCCTTTTTGAATGATGAGCTTATCGAACTGGAGTTGACGGCAAACCGTGGTGACTGTCTCAGTATCAACGGTGTGGCACGTGATCTTTCTGCCGCTTATGACATCGAGTTGAAAGAACGCCAAAAGTCGATGGATGAAGAGAAGCAGGTCGGTATCGGACGGATCCTGCACCTTAACCATGATCAGCAGACAGATGTCAATCTTATGTACAAGGCAGTCAAGAAGAATGACTTTACACTGCCGGTACTTTTGCGTCTGCGTCTTTCCATGATCGAAGAGAAGTGCCAATCATCGATTGATGCTTTGCTGTTTTACGCGACATATAGTTCAGGGGTGATCTTGCGTGCTTACGGATATAGTGCCTTTCCTGTTATCCAGGATAAAGCACATATTACACTTGAGATTGATGAAAATGGTTATGCCATCACCCGTGGTAATGAAAAGGCTTCGACGGTGGGTATCATCCAGTATGATGAGTCTCGTGTGAGTCCGGAAGATGAGATTGTCGTCTTGGAAGCATCCTATATCCATCCGGATACGATCTCGAGAAAGATGGCTGAGCATAAGATCGAAAATGGTCCATTGTTTTATAGAACATCGCGCGGTTCTGAACCTAACCTGGATTTTGGACTGGAATATTGTCAAGAGCTTTTTAACACCTATGCAAAAACTGAAATCTATGGTGGTAGTCTGGAATTAGTATCACCGTTTGAAGAGACAGTTTTGCATATGAGCATCGAAGATATCAACAATATTATCGGTATGGAAGTAGAGAAGACACATGTGACACAACTGCTCAAGAACCTGGGCTTCAGTATGCTTAAATCCCAGGCCGGCCAGATCGTAGTCGGTGTGCCGCAGTTTAGACATGATGTTTCCCATGATCAGGATATCGTAGAAGAGATCGTACGTCTTATCGGTATTGACAACATTCCTTCTAAGGCCTACTCATTTACGGAAAAAGCACATACTCAAGATGCAAGCGGATTTTTTGCCAAGCGTAAACACTATCGACAGCGTGCAGCCGATTGCGGTTTCTTTGAATCGGTACAGTTCGTCTTTAATGAAAGATCAAAATTACATGAGTTTGGTTTTGATCTGGTTGAAGAAAAGCTTGATCTGCTCAACCCGATTGCCGGTACGTTGGATACATTGCGTTCGACGCTCCTGTTAGGACTTTTGGACGCCTCTAGTGCCAACATGAAAGCCGGACGTAAACAGGTGAAGCTTTTCGAGGTGGGATCAGTCTTTGATACACAACGTCAAGAGTCAATCAATATGGCCTTTGCATTTTCAGGACAAGAGCGCAGTGAAAGTATTGTAAACCATGGTAAACCAGACGCTGTCAGTTTCGCAGGGTTTGTCCAGAACATATCCAATGTCATCGGAGACTTTGAGCTTCGTCAGGTTGAATTAACGCATGGACTGGCACATCCTTATCAAAGTGCAGAGATCCTTGTTGAGGGTAAAGTGATCGGAACACTGTTCAAGTTGCATCCGACGGTACAAAAGGCGTACGATTTAGAGAGCACCTATTTGTGCGAGATCAGTTTTGATTCTCTTAAATATGAGCTCGATGTCTTCACATCGTATTCCAAGTACCAGGCTTCCTACAGGGACCTTTCTGTAGTCATTCCTAAGTCATTGAAATATGCGGAACTTAGAGGTGTGATCCAAGAAGCACAGAGTGCGGAAGTGGTCCGTTTTTATCCTGTGGATACCTATGAGAGTGAGGAGCTGGGTGATAATATGAGTCTGACACTGCGTTTCATGCTTCAGTCTGAAGAGAGGACGTTGGAAGAGGAAGATATCACCTCTTCAATGGACTCTATCCTGAGTGCACTTAATGACAAGTTGGGAATCGTATTACGATGATGACGGCAACCGTTTATTCGATTACAGAAGGTTTTACACTTAAGTGTGATGCTATCGCACCGGACAAGTCGATTTCACATCGTTCAGCGATGTTCTCTCTGTTGGCAAAGGGAGAGTCTGTTGTCGAAAACTTTTTACGTGCTGAAGATACGATGAATACACTTCAGATTGTAAAAGACTTGGGGGCAAAGGTCGAAGACGACGGTAAGGTTATTCGAATCAGTTCTAACGGTATTCAAGAGCCTTTTGATATTCTGGATTGTGGGAATTCCGGTACGGGAATGCGTCTTTTCTGTGGTCTTTTGGCTTCTGCCAAAGGTCATTTTGTTCTGACGGGTGATGAGTATTTAAAGCGTCGTCCGATGAAGCGCGTGACGAAACCTTTAAAAGATATCGGTGCTTTTTTAGATGGAAGAAATGAAGGTGACCTCGCACCATTGAGCATTAGAGGCGGTAGCCTTAAAGCTTTTGATTATACTTCTCAGATCGCCTCTGCACAAGTGAAATCGGCCATGATTTTAGCGGCGCTTTCTGCTGATGGGGAGTGTGCCTACACAGAGCCGGAACTTAGCCGTGACCATACGGAGCGCATGCTTAAAGGCATGGGTGCAGAACTTGAGGTCACGGGTTTGACGACCAGGATAAAACCGCTTAAAGGTCTTTTGGAACCTCTACATATCCGTGTTCCTGCAGACCCATCTTCAGCATTCTTCTTTGCTGTCGCAGCGGCGATTACTCCGGGTTCTGAAGTCCTAATCGAAGGAGTAACTTTTAATCCGACACGCATTGAAGCATTTAAAGCTCTGGAGCGTATGGGTACACAGATCACTTATGAGCTTAAAGACGAGAAGTATGAACCTATCGGCGACATTCGTATCAAATATGCCCCACTGAAGGCAATTACAGTAGAGGATAACATCTCCTGGCTGATTGATGAACTTCCGGCACTTTCGATTGCCATGGCCTGTGCTGAAGGAACGAGTACGATCAAAAATGCTGAAGAACTCCGGGTAAAAGAGAGTGACAGGATTTCAAGTGTGGTAGACAACCTCAAAAACTGTGATATAAAGACAACAGAATTTGAAGACGGGTACACAGTCACAGGCGGGACACTCCAGCCCGCACTGATCAATTCGTTTGGAGATCACCGTATCGCTATGAGTTTTGCCATTGCGGGATTACGATGCGGTATGAAAATAGAGGATATTGATTGTATCCAGACCTCATTTCCAAACTTTTTTGATATACTCAGCGAGATCACGAAAGTAGAGCTGTAAGATGAATGTAAAATTGGCTGAGAACTACGGGTTTTGTTTTGGTGTCAAACGTGCTATTAAGATTGCTGAAGAGAATGTAGGGTCAGCGACCTATGGCCCTTTGATTCACAACAATAAAGAGATTGACCGCCTTAAAGAGGACTTTAAAGTCTCATTGGTGGAGGATATTTCGACCTTCAAGCCCGGAGACAAAGCGGTAATCAGAACCCATGGCATTCCTAAAAATGAATTGGCTTCTCTTCACGAAAAAGAGATTGAGGTGATTGATGCAACCTGTCCTTATGTGACTAAGCCTCAGCAGATCTGTGAAGAGATGAGTAAAGAGGGATATGATATTGTCATCTTTGGAGATGCCCAGCATCCCGAGATCAAAGGTGTTATGTCCTATGCCGAAAACGGCGCGACAGTTGTCGAAAGTGCCGAAGCACTTGAAGGCAAGCACTTTAAGGACAAGATTGCCGTTGTAGCACAGACAACACGCAAGGTTGACGAGTTTATGAAGGTGTGCAACTATCTGATGCGTTCGCATAAAGAGGTGCGTGTTTTTAATACCATCTGTAATGCAACCTTTGATAATCAGGATGCTGTACGTAAACTGGCAAAAGAGACGGATGTTATGGTGATCATTGGTGGAAGAAACTCATCAAATACCAAGCAACTGCACTCAATTGCCAAAGAGGATTGTCCGGACAGCTATCTTGTCGAGGGGCCAGATGACCTGGATGCATCATGGTTCGTGTCAAAAAAAGAGTGCGGGATCAGTGCAGGGGCGTCGACACCTGACTGGATTATCATGCAGGTGATGGAAAAGATCAAGGAGCTTTCGGCTTAGAAGTCGAAGATATCGTCCATATCCCCTTCGTCCTCTTCCGGCGGTACGATCAATGTAATGATCTGCTGTATACTCAATGCTGTAGGCTCATGAATATGGTGAGAGTTTTTCATGGCAAGGCTTTCGACCTGAAAGCGTTCAATATAACGTTCAATGTCTGAACTAACCGCATCAAAGAGCATCAGTACACTATCGGCATTATTGTCCATCAAGGCTAAAAAGGCATCTAGATTATTTTCCATGGTGCTTGCGAGTTCAGTAAAACTTGTCGAAAGAAGATCTAGATAAGGCGAGTAGTATACGAATATGGACGAGGCTTTGTAGAGATGCTTGATGATGGTATGTATCTCTCCAACGTCCTTGTCCGTTTCAAACCGTGAGATGATCTCAGGTATTTCGGTGAATATCTCACTCAGATCGGCACAATGATCAGCTAAGAAGAGTACGTTTTCAGCGCCTTCATCTTCATCTTCTTTAAAGTAGTCGGTAAGAAGCTCTTGATCAACTTCGCCTGTGATATTCTCAATGACCTCCTGGGCTTCTTCTTTATCCAAACAGGCATTCTTTTCCTGTATCAGGTCTTCAAGCTGATGATGTTTGGTCTGGATGGTATGGGCGGATGTACGAAGTTTTTTGATCTGCTCTTCCAGGAGGGCATTTTTGTCGTTTAGTTCTTCTATGAGTTGCAGGTTGATGATCTGGGTATAGGCATCCCGGCAGACCGGATAGAGGGCAGTGACTAAATCGTCCATATGCATAGGTTTCAGGATAAAGCCATTGGCGCCTGCTTGTATCAGGTCGATAAGGATATGTGATTCATCATGTGCAGAGACAATGATAATTTTTTGTTCGGAGTTGATCTCCCGGATCTTTTTACACATCTCTATGCCGTTCATTTTAGGCATGTTGACATCACTGATGACGAGATCATAAAAATTATCATTAAATTTTTGCAGACCGACACTGCCGTCTTCGGCTGTATCGATGTTTTTAAATAACATCTTGAACAGGGTTTCTGTCTCATTGCGAAGGTTGTCATCATCTTCAACATACAAAACGTTAAGATCATGCGAATATTTGTGCAGGTCCTTGATCGAATACATATGCCATCCTGAATAAAAATGTTTAAAATCGTTGTTTATAATGTTAGCATGCAATATGTAAAAGTAGCTTAACTGTTCAATCTATTCTTTTGGACGTTGAAATTTCCTGTATCTAGATATAATTTTCGTAAACACCGCCAGATATAAAGCTACAGCAAGGATAAATTGGATATAATTTGCAAATTTTTATAATCAGGGTGCCCTGAAAGGGTTCCCATAACAAAGGGATATTTGTATGGCTCAAGAGCTCGAACCAATGGAAGAAGAAAACTTTGCGGCGATGTTTGAAGCATCAGAAAAACGTGCTGAAGAATCAAATCGTATAGCTGATGGCGTAATCGTAGAGATCCAAGATGATAAAGCACTCGTAGATGTGGGTGAAAAACTAGAGGGTATTTTATACCTGAATGAGATTCAAGACGAATCAGGTGAACTAAAATACAAAGTGAACGACACTATTCAAGTGATGGTAATGGGATATCGTAATGAACGTCCTAAGATCTCTCACAAGAAAGTGATGGAGCAACTTAAGACTTTAGAATTTATCAAAGCTCATAAAGACAACTATGAAGACCTTGTTGTAGAAGGTACGATTACCAAGAAAAACCGTGGTGGTTATATTGTTGAAGCAGATGAAGTCAACTTCTTCATGCCACGTTCACTTGCAGCGCTTAAAGATGATGACAGTGTTGTCGGCCGCAAGGTTAAAGCAGCGGTTATCAAAATCGATGAAGATGAGAACTCTATCGTGCTTTCACGCCGTAAACTTCTTAACGAAGATCGTAAAAAACGCAAGCAGATCATTGACGCACTTCTTGAAGATGATGTTGTTGTTGAAGGAACGATCAAGAAGATCACTTCATATGGTATGTTCGTCGATGTCGGTGGCGTAGACGGCCTTGTTCACTACAACGAGATCTCATACAAAGGGCCGGTTAACCCGTCAAAATATTATAAAGAGGGTGATGTCGTTCAATGTAAAGCCATAGCATATGACAAAGACAAGCGCCACCTTTCTCTTTCTATCAAAGCAGTTATGTCTGATCCTTGGGAAGAGGTAGAGTCTGAGCTGGATGAAGGTGATACAATCACGGTAACGGTTTCTAATGTTGAGCCGTATGGTGTTTTTGTTGATCTTGGAAATGATATTGAAGGTTTCTTGCATGTCTCTGAGATCACGTGGGACAAGAACATCAAATCACCAAAAGACTATCTTGAAGTCGGACAAGAGATCGATGTTGAAGTCATCGAGATCGACTCTAAGAAACATAAACTACGTGTTTCATTAAAATCACTTCTTCCAAAACCGTTTGATGAGTTTGTAAAGACATCTCGTGAAGGTGACATTGTTACAGGTACAGTGACTACACTGACTGACTTCGGTGCATTTGTGCGTATCGGAAGTGTTGAAGGTCTGTTACATAACCAAGACTGTTCATGGGATAAAAACACTAAAGCGAAAGATCTGTTCAAAGTTGGTGATGAAGTTGAAGTCAAGATCGTTAAGATCAACCGCGACGAAGAGAAAATTTCTCTTAACCGTAAAGCACTTCTTGAAAGCCCGGTTGATAAATTCGCTAAAGAGCACAAGGTCAATGAAATTGTCAAAGGTAAAGTCCGTGACGTTAAAGACTTCGGTGTATTTGTCTCATTAGAAGGTGATATGGATGCACTTATCCGTAATGAGGATCTTGACCCATTGGTAGCTGAAGAACTTAATCCGGGTGATGAGATTGAAGCAGCAATCGCTGTTATTGATGTCAAACGTGACCGTGTTCGTCTCTCTGTTAAAAAACTTCAACGCCTTAAAGACCAAGATGCTTTAGCAGAAGTCAATGCACAAAATGATGAGTCGAACTCTTTAGGTGATCTTATTAAAGACCAACTGAAGTAATAAAAAATGCACACGATGCTTGCAAAATGGCTCTTTCCGGCAATCTTTGTCGGAGTAGCTGTTTTTTTGATTTACTTTTTGTTTCAAGTCAATCAAACGGATGCAGGTGTCTATGATGAAAAAGCAGATATCCCCCAAGCGCAGCAACTGCCTGAAATTCCAAGTCGTGAAAAATGGATCGAACGTTTTTCCGAACGTGAGAATGAAGGCTACTTTTATCCTGTAACTGAGATCTATGTTGAAGTCGACCTGAAAGAGCCGCCTAAAAAGACAACGACATATCAGCTTAAAGCTGGAGATTTAGACCCTTACCAGATATTTTGTCTTAAAGAGGTGCTAAAACAGTATCAGGTTAAATATATGTTTGAACAGAACAAAGATGATATCAGGCTCCTTATTTATTCAAAAAATTTGAATCAATTGAAGTCTATAGTGAAATCATTGAAAAATTATGCTATAAATGCAAGCATAATTAAAGTCGTACGCTAAATTGTATTGAAAGCCTTAGTTTTAAAGCTTTCAATACAATTTATATATTAGTTGAAGGAAATTTTATATGTCAAAGCCTAAAGTAGTAGTATGTGACCATATTCATCAAGCTGGTCTTGAAATGCTTGAAAATGATGATCAGATCGAGTATGTATTTGCAGCAGACGTCGATAAGACAGCTCTCTTAGATGTCATTGCCACAGCTGATGTTGCTATCACACGTAGTTCGACAGATGTAGATGATAAATTCCTTGCTGCTGCCAAGAACATGAAGGCAGTTGTGCGTGCCGGTGTCGGTGTTGATAATGTTGATATAGACGGTTGTTCCAAAGAGGGGATTATCGTCATGAATGTACCGACTGCCAATACAATTGCAGCGGTTGAATTGACAATGACGCATATGCTTTCATGTATGCGTATGTTCCCATATTCACATGATCACCTTAAAAACCAGAGAATCTGGAAGCGTGAGAAGTGGTACGGGTATGAGCTCAAGGGTAAGCGTCTGGGTATTATCGGTTTCGGTAATATTGGTAGCCGCGTGGGTATTCGTTCAAAAGCTTTTGAGATGGATGTTGTGGCATATGACCCGTATATCTCTTCGTCGAAAGCAACAGATCTTGGGATTGAGTACACAGAGAACTTTGATGATATCCTTGCGTGTGATATTATCACGATCCATACGCCGAAAAACAAAGAGACATTGAATATGATCGATGAGGCTGAGATCGCGAAGATGAAAGACGGTGTTGTGCTTGTCAACTGTGCACGCGGTGGTCTTTATAATGAAGAAGCACTCTATAATAACCTAAAGTCTGGAAAGATCCGTTTTGCAGGTATTGACGTGTTCAATAAAGAGCCGGCTATAGACCACCCTCTTTTAGACCTTGACAATATTGTCGTATCTCCTCACTTGGGTGCGAATACATTTGAGTCTCAATATAACATCGGTACACAGGCAGCTGCGCAGGCATTGAATGCAGCTAAGGGTATAGAGTTTAAAAATGCATTCAACCTTCCAATCGATGAGAACAAAATCCCTTCTTTTGTCAAGCCGTTCTTAGAGCTTGCACAGAAGACGGCTTTCCTGGCTGCACAGACTAACAAAGCACCAATCAAGTCTATCAAGGTCTCTGCAGAGGGTGATATCGCTGCTTACTTGAAGTCACTGATGACCTTTGTGACCGTAGGTGCTTTGACTGAAGCGCTGGGTGAAAAGATAAACTATGTCAATGCAGAGTTTGTTGCAAAAGACCGCGGAATCCTGCTTGACTTTGAAGAAGAGGCAAACACAAGTATCTACAAGAACAAGATCACGATAAAAGTGACGACGGAAAAAGATGTCATCTCTATCTCTTCAACGATCTTTGATGAAGGTGTACAGCGAATCGTTGATATCAACGGTTTTGACCTTGATATCGAGCCTAAAGGTAATATGATCATCTTTAAAAACACGGATGTACCAGGTGTTATCGGTCATGTGGGTACAACACTGGCTAAACATGATGTGAATATTGCTGACTTCCGTCTTGGACGTAATAATGATCAGGCCTTGGCAGTTATCATCGTTGATTCAAAAGTCTCGAAAGAGACGCTTCAGGAGCTATCAGAGCTTGATGCATGTATCAGCGTAGATTACGCACGCCTGTAATCACATATTGATGGCTCTGCCTATACGGGAGAGTCTTCTTTCTTTTTAAACTTTATATAGAGATGCTTTATTACGGCCCTTGCTTTTAGCCGTATAAAGTGCCTCATCTGCCCCTTTGATAACATCGCGAACTTCTATTTTCTCTACATCGGGATGGACAATATAGATACCCAACGAGACGGTTACCCACTTGTGAGGACTCTTGCTGTGTTCAATGTGTCTGCTTTCCACACTATGTAAAACATTTCTAGACCACAAGGTGACGTCTTCAATATTACTGGTACTGCTGATAATACCGAACTCCTCACCGCCTAGACGATAGACGCTTTCATGTGAACGGCTAAAGCACTCCTGCAAGGTCTCTGCGACATCCTTAAGTGTCTGGTCACCTTTTAAGTGTCCATAGGTGTCATTGTATTGTTTAAAATAGTCTATATCTAAAAAGAAAAAGACAAGATACTTGTTATCACGTTTAGCCCGATTCATCTCTTTTTTCAATGTTTTGTCAAATTTACGACGGTTGAGAAGTCCTGTCAAGGGGTCCCTGTTCAACATGCTTTTTGTTTCGTCAATTTTCTTTCTCTGGTGTTTTAAACGGGATATACTCCATTCACTTACAGTATATAGAAGGAGAAAGATGACAAAAATGACAAGGGCAATGATCAATATATCCTGACTGACTTTCGCGTAACTTGCTTCAAGCGGAGCACGCAGTACTATCAAAGATGAAGGGTCACCTTCTTTGAAGTGGTAGCCGCTTTGCGAGCCGTAACGTTCTATCTGAATGGCAGGTGCATCTTCAGGATCACCGTGACACTGCAGGCATCTCTTTTGCATGTTCCCAAAGAAGGTGGCATAGAAAAGATAGGGCTTGTCATTCTCCTCAATGACAGTGGAAAACTTTTCGGCCTTGCTCAACAGCATCTCATTAAAGACCTTCTCTTCATACTCTGAAGCATGGTTTATAGGGTTAATAGGGTTTAATGATGCGTATTTAAAATGGGTGGATTCGCTAGAACGCTCTAACTGCATAGGGATGGTGTAGTCATGCAGTTTTTGTGTTAAAAAGGTACCTGAAGAGAACAAAGGGTCTGTATAATCAGGGTTGAGCAAGCCTTCATCTTTAAGGCGTTTAAGTTCGGGAATATAGTGTTTACGGACGATTTTACGAAGGGCTTGATGATTAACAAGTGTCTGCTCTATTCTTTGTTCAGTCGAATGAATCACTGTCCGCTGACTTTGAAAATAGTAGATACTTATAACGATGACATAAACTAAAAACATAAAAAAGAAACGAATACTCTTCATCTTTTTGCCTTATGTGTTCAGAATAAGTGTAACATTAATTTATAAAATTTTTCTTTTATTCTATTAATACCTTCTTATACTAATTTCGGGCGGGACAAAAGACTTCCCTGGAAATACTTGATGCCCATTTTTTCTAAAGTATGCTTGATTGTCTCATCTTCAACATTGTTTGCGATGATTTTGATGTCGAGACCTTCTATCATGTTCTGAAGGACAGGGTTGTTTTGTTCCTGTTCACCCTTGAGCATATCGTGCAGATAATGACTGTCTATTTTGACATATTCGGGTTTGATCATTTGAAGATAGTTAAGATTGCTTCCCTCTTCGATATTAAAACGGTCAATACCGAAATAATGGCCGGATGTTTTCAGCAGGTTTGAGAGGGCGACTCCTTCATTAATACAGCTAAGAAGGCTGTGATTGGATATCTCAAAATTAAGTACACGCTCTTTTGGAATGCTCGCCAAACGCTCTTTTAGCCATTGAACGGCATCTGGGTCTTGCAGGAACTGTGCTGAGATATTGATGGCTATCGTTTTATCCTGGATCAGAGGTTCTTTTAGCACATGGTTGATGACATTCTGATCCAGTTTTGTATCGAGTCCCATCTTGTGTACAAGAGGAATGAAGTCGCCTGCTTCATGGATGTTTTTATCCTCATCAAAGATCCGTACATAGGCTTCGGCATGCAAGATGTTGTTTTCATTGTCATATACGTCTTGTAAGGCGAGGGCAATAGAATGTTCTTTGATCCTGTTCTCGATGATCTCGCGTTGAAGCGATTGTGCCGGAGTCTCTTCATCCGTAGTATAGCTGATAGTGTTCTTTTGAGTACGCTGCAGTGATTTCTCTATGTGAGAGATAAGTGTCGAAGCACTGTCGTTGACACCATAGTCAACCTGTACGAGTTTGATAGAACAATCACATTCAGGCATGGAAGCACGTTCGAGTGTTATGATGGATTGGGCAAGGAGCTCATCCGCGTGTGATTCGATATCTTCCTTTTGTAAGCCCGGAAAGACCATGCAGAACTTTGTCCCGTCGATACGTGCGATAAGCACATCGTCCTCTTGTGAGGCTCTCGCTTTAATATGGTTGGCAAGCTCTTGAATAAGGATATTGACCTTCTCATGACCGACACTGTTATTGGCTTCGGCGATACCGTCAAAGTAGAGGGTGAGAATAACACCGCTGGAATCCGCTTCTTGAGAGGCAATGAACTCATTGATCTTCTGTTCAAAGAAGTTTCGGTTTCCCAAAGAGGTCAAGGTGTCGGTATAGAGCACTTTATGATAGTTTTGAACGGAAGCAGCTTCTTTTTCAAAGATCTCCTTTACCTTTGTAACCATCTTGTTCATGGCAAGGGTGACCTCTTTGAACTCTGTCGTACTGGGAATCTTCTCATTGATAATAAAATTGTTATCACTTACGGCTTCAGCCTGCTCCTCCAGCCTTTGCAGTGAAGAGAGGATGAGTTTTAAGAGGAAAAACAGGAGGGTAAAGGTGATGATCGCGATAAGTATAAACAGCTGCAAGAGTTCAAGGAAGTTTCCATAAAGTTTTTCGTGCGCGCTGTCTTCTAATGATGTGACCTGAAGCTGGCCGACCGGGTTCCATCCGGCAGAGACATTGGCCGAAGCTACGGGGCTATTAAAATTGTAGAGTTGTGTGAACCAGGAAGGGACATCAAGCTGAGACTCCTCTTTTGTTCGTTTATAGAGTATCTGATCATTATTGTCCAGAAGCGTTATCTCTTTGTAGTACCCGCTGTCAAACACTGCATTGATCATGGTGGACATAGTGTTGACATCCCCTTTGGCATTGGAAAGCGAGAGGCTTAATGACGCAGCACTGTTTTGGGCATTGGCATAGAGTTCTTCTTGCGCATATTTCTTGGCAGATTGAAAGTTTAATGTCATAACGGAGAGAATGACGACAGATAAAAACAGTGACATGACAATCGTGATCTGTTTGAAGAGACTCATAGTTTATTCCTTTTTACGCGCTTGATTAATTTTTCCCACTTTTTATGGGTGTTCTTGTCTGATTGACTGAGTTGTTTGAGGGTACTTGCATTAAAGTTGTACACCGGAGTCAAATCATCTCGTTGTGAAGCTTTCATGAGTTTTGGATTGATATTATCCAAGATCACGGGATCTGATTCAGGTGTCTCAAAGTAGCTCAGGACCATATGGGGCTGTTTGAACTTGGTAGAATTGACATAGGTGAAATAAAGTTTTTTTGGATCGACCTTGAGGGTGACAAGGGCGAAGTATTTGGCGATGACGTAATCTTCACTGTCACCTTTATTTCGGGCTAAAAACTCCAATGGGGTTGCCCAGTAATCATCCCGTTTCCAGTTCGTTATATCACTTTGATAGCTTATGTTGTTGAAAAACTCATTGACAAGATCAAGTTTATTGTTTAGGTTGAGATGTTCAGCCTGTCTTAACATCTTGTTATAACTAAGATAGCGGCTGACGACCATACCACTGTATTTCCGCTCAGCCTTTTTCATGACCTTTTCCGGAATTGGCCCGCCATTGAAAGCAAGAAGCGTGGATAGAAAAAACAATATTATTAAACTTAATAATTTCATGGTTTATTCTAGCATTATTTTTAAATATTCAAAATATTTTTCAGTGTTTTAAGAAAAAAAATAATTTAATGAGTCTTCTGTGGATATAAGGTGGCAAAAGCTTTGTGATTAAGTACATTTTAGATAAAATTCCAAAAACAATAATTAATTTGATGAGGATATGCAATGGCAACCATCGGAATGGGTGATATTAAAAAAGGTGTTCGCTTAGAGATCTCAGGTGTACCATATAAGGTAGTGGAATTCCAGCATGTTAAACCAGGTAAGGGTGCAGCTTTTGTACGTTGTAAGGTAAAAAGCTTTTTAAATGGTAAGGTTGTTGAGAAGACGATTCATGCAGGTGACAAGTTTGAGGTTCCGAACATGGAGCAAAAAACGATGCAATACCTTTATGATGATGGTGAAATGTATCAGTTCATGGATAACGAGACGTATGATCAGCTTGGTCTTTCTTACGAGCAGTGCGAAGAAGCAAGCAAATGGTTCAAAGACGGTATCAATGTAGATATCAGCTTCCATAACGGTAAACCAATTGGTGTTGAAGCTCCAGCGACGATGGAACTAGAAATTACTGAGACTGGTCCTAAAGACAAGGGTGATACGGCAAGTGGTTCTAAAAAACCGGCCACACTTGAGACAGGTGCGGTTGTGCAAGTGCCTTATCACATCCTAACAGGTGATGTTATCAAGGTCAACACAGTTGATGGTGAATACCTCGAAAAAGTAAAATAAGCTCTTTTTTAACATGAGAATATGAAAATCATTTTGATTTTCTGTTCTCACTTCCTCTTCTTTCCTTTGAACCTCACGTAAGTTTTCAATATAAGTCTTTTTATGATACTGACAGTGATGACAAGTCACATTATCTGCTTAGAAAAGCCGGTTTGAACACAATATTTGTATCTAGACCTTGTGGCTTAGTGGAAAAACACTAGATTTTAAGTTACAATTGTCCAAAGAATCATTAATAAAATCTGTATACGTATCAGGGTAGGGTGAGCTTATTCATGAGTATGCTGTATACATAAGAAAGGAAAAGTAATGTCAAAAGTTTTAATTCCATTAGCCAAAGGGTTTGAAGAGATTGAGGCAGTTAGTCTGATAGATATTATGCGTCGTGCCGAGATCGAAGTGATCGTTGCCGGTGTGGGAAAAAAGATGGTGAATGGAGCGCATAATATACTGGTTCAGGCGGATGAACTGGTTTGTAACGTCAACAGTGATGATATCGATATGATCGTTCTGCCTGGTGGATGGGACGGTACCTACGCTTTGGCTGATGATGCGGATGTACAACGCCTGCTCAAAGAGATGGATGCAAAAAACAAATTGATCGGTGCTGTCTGTGCTGCACCATACGCGCTTAATAAAGCCGGTGTCTTAAAGACCAATTACACTTGTTATCCTTCGGTGGAAGAGCAAATTGGCCTGGAGGGGTATACTGCCGAGCAGATGATCGTCGAAGAGCAGAATGTCATCACTTCAAGAGGCCCTGGAACCTCGGCATGTTTTGCCCTTGCGATTGTCGAAAAGCTCAAAGGCAAAGAGACAGCTGATGGTCTTAAAAACGGGATGCTTTTTGAAAGGTGTTGTTAGTTGACGAATGAGTATGAAAGTTCAACTGTATTCGACTCTTTCCTGTCCTAAATGTGGTCATAAAGAAACAGAAAAAATGCCTATAAATGCTTGTCAATGGTATTATGAATGTAAAGGTTGTGGTGAGTTGTTAAAACCAAAAGATGGGGACTGCTGTGTATTCTGCTCATATGGTACGGTAGTATGTCCACCGATGCAGGTCGATCGGGATTCTTGTTGTTCTTCAGAGATTAAATCATAATATTAATAAGGGATGTTTTAGATAAATTTCCGTAATTTCCCACAAACTTTTAAATCATTTTTTTTCTTCATGACATAATCCAGAATTTAGTCTTCTTGGCATATAATCTATCATATTAAGAAGCAGGTTTTTTACTATGTCAGTACAGCAATTTACCCATTTACATCTACATACGGAATACTCCCTACTGGACGGGGCTAACAAGATTACAAACCTTGTCGAAGAGGTGAAAAAACTTGGCATGACCTCAGTCGCTATGACGGACCATGGAAACATGTTCGGGGCAATTGATTTCTATCATCAGATGAAAGATGCAGGGATCAAGCCGATCATCGGTATGGAAGGGTATATTCATAACGGTGAGAGCCTTGATGACAAGAGTACAAAACAGCGTTTTCATGTCTGTCTCTTTGCGAAGAACAAGAAGGGATATGAGAACCTGATGTATTTAAGCTCCAAGGCGTATATTGACGGGTTCTACTATTTTCCACGCATCAACAAAAAAGAACTGAAAGAGCATGCGGAAGGTATCATATGTACCTCGGCATGCCTGCAGGGTGAAGTGAACTGGCACCTTAACCTTGCCAACGAGAGAAATGTGAAAAACGGCGCTGGAGGATATGAAGGGGCTAAAGCTGTTGCACTGGAGTATAAAGAGATCTTTGGCGACGACTTCTATCTGGAGATCATGCGTCACGGTATCGGTGATCAGCTTTATATAGACGAGCAGATCATACAGCTGGCGCTAGAGACGGATATCAAGATCGTTGCGACAAACGATACGCACTATACCTACCCGGATGATGCCCAATATCATGAAGCATTTATGTGTATCGGGATGAATAAACTCTATGATGACCCCAATCGTATGCGTCACTCAGTACATGAGTTCTATCTGAAGTCCCCAGAACAGATGGGAAGACTCTTTGCTGATATTCCCGAAGCAATAAGACATACCCAGGAGATCGTAGAGAAGATAGAGGACTTTGTCCCTGTTGTCAAGACACCAACCCCACCAAACTTTAAGTTCACCCTGGAGTATGCGCAGGCAGAAGGGCTTAACATCAATCACACCGATGATGCTCCATTAGCAGAAGATGCCAGTGATGAAGAGAAGAAAAAGTGGTTGTCCGGTGCGGATAAGAATGATGCCGAATATTTTATCCACCGCTGTGAGGTTGGGTTGAAAAACCGTTTAGAACATGTTCCGCAAGAGCGTCATGAAGAATATAGAGAACGTCTGGTTTTTGAAATGGATATCATCAATTCGATGAAGTTCCCTGGGTACATGTTGATCGTTTGGGATTTCGTAAAAGTAGCCAAGGAGATGGACATAGCTGTGGGACCGGGACGTGGTTCGGCAGCGGGTTCACTGGTTGCCTATGCCTTGGACATCACCGATATAGATCCGATGAAATATGATCTTCTTTTTGAGCGTTTCTTAAATCCGGAACGTGTATCGATGCCCGATATCGATATGGACTTTATGCAGGCGCGTCGTGGTGAGATCATCGACTACGTGGTGCAGAAATACGGACGTGACCAGGTGGCTCAGATCATCACCTTCGGTTCACTGCTTGCCAAAGGGGTCATCCGCGATGTTGCCCGTGTCTTGGATATGCCGCTTTCACAGGCTGATAAGATGGCCAAGCTTATCCCGGATGAACTCGGAATCACGCTTAACGGTAAGATGAAAAAGGGAGAGTTGGTCCCGGGTGCTTTTCAGAAGGAACCGAAGATCAAGGAATTGATAGAGACGGACCCTTCGGCAGAACGTGTCTGGGAGTTCTCGAAACGTCTTGAAGGGCTTAAACGAAATGCAGGGATGCATGCAGCCGGTGTGGTTATATCCAATGAAGAGCTATGGAAGAAAACACCTATTTACAAACCTTCAGGCGAGAATACCTTTGTCACCCAGTATTCTCTTAACTATCTTGAAGATGTCGATCTGATCAAGTTCGACTTCCTTGGACTGAAGACTCTTGATGTTATTGACGGGGCGATCAAGCTGATCAAAAACCGTTATGATGTGGATGTGAACTGGCATGAGATCAATGAGAATGACCCTAAGGTCTATGATGTGATCCGAAGCGGAAACACGATCGGTATGTTCCAGATCGAGTCCTCGGGGATGCAAGACCTTAACAAACGTCTTAAGCCAGACAGCTTTGAAGACCTTATCGCGGTCCTGGCCCTTTATCGTCCCGGGCCGATGGAGTCGGGGATGCTTGACAGCTTTATTGAGAGAAAGCATGGACGTGAAGCGATCGAGTATACCTTCGATACGATGGAGCCGATCCTTGAGAACACCTACGGGGTCATCGTATATCAGGAGCAGGTCATGCAGATCGTCCAGACGATCGGCGGGATGAGTCTGGGCGGTGCGGATATCGTACGTCGTGCCATGGGTAAGAAAAAAGTAGACGAGATGATCAAGTACAACAAGTTGTTCTCTGAAGGCGCACAGAAGCAGGGGCTTGATTATAGGACAGCTTCCGAACTCTTCGATCTGATCGAGAAGTTTGCGGGCTACGGTTTTAATAAATCACACTCGGCAGCCTACGCGATGGTCACCTTTCAGACAGCATGGCTGAAGACCTACTATCCACAGGAGTTCATGGCAGCCTTGCTGACTTCGGAAAAAGACAATACGGAAAAGGTCGTCAAGTATATCGATGAGGTCAAGCGCATGGGCATCGAGCTTTCT
>JBFFSC010000001.1:0-76504 GCA_041572615.1 Sulfurimonadaceae bacterium | reverse complement strand
GATAGGGCATGATGGAAATATTGCTTTGGCACCATACTCGGTGATGTGGCTG
The DNA here is from genome assembly GCA_041572615.1 of Sulfurimonadaceae bacterium. GTDB lineage: Bacteria > Campylobacterota > Campylobacteria > Campylobacterales > Sulfurimonadaceae. Next base: position 76,452 of record JBFFSC010000001.1, on the reverse strand, counting down.
AAATGGGCATAAATTAATCACTATATTAAAAGAGTAATTATGTTTTTTGACTATAATAATATAAGAAAGGATGATATATGATAACTAAATGTTTATTCCCGGCAGCAGGCTACGGGACACGCTTTTTGCCGGCGACAAAGGCGATGCCAAAAGAGATGCTTCCTGTGCTGACCAAGCCTTTGATCCAATATGGTGTGGAAGAGGCATATGATGCAGGATGCGATATCATGGCGACGATCACAGGACGTGGGAAGCGTGCGATAACGGACCATTTTGATATCTCTTACGAATTAGAACACCAGATTAAAGGCTCATCGAAAGAGGGAATGCTTACTGATATACGCTCCCTGATTGAAAATTGTACCTTTACCTATACACGTCAAAATGAGATGAAAGGTCTGGGTGATGCGATCTATAAGGGAAAAGCATTGGTCGGAGATAGCGATCCTTTCGCTGTTATCCTTGCGGATGACCTTTGTGTCAACCATGGTGGAGATGGAGTCTTGAAACAGATGGTGGACTTGTACAATAAATATAAGTGTTCCATCGTCGCTATCATGGAAGTGCCCAAAAAAGATGTCCATAAGTACGGTGTCATATCCGGTAAAGAGATCGAAGATGGTATCTTTATGATCGATGATATGGTCGAGAAGCCTGATAACGATAAAGCACCGACAAATATGGCGATTATCGGACGTTATATTTTGACACCTGATATTTTTGAGATAATTAAAAGTACCAAACCTGGAAAGAACGGTGAGCTCCAGATCACTGATGCGCTATTGACACAGGCCAAAGAGGGAATGGTCCTTGGATACAAGTTCAAGGGAAAACGTTTTGATTGCGGTAGTGTCGACGGTTTTGTAGAAGCAACGAACTATTTTTACGAGATGAGCAAAAAAGAGGAATCAAAGCCTGCACAAAAGAAGTAGTGTTTTCATAAACATCGCTTCGCGACCGCCAGGTTCGTTTTTGTGATATTGCTTTGAAAAGGAAGCTGGTCTATTTTTCGAAAGAGAACCTTCGTCTAAACTCTTTTGCCCCGTCTTTACTTGATTCCACTTCATCAGCTATGCCTTCAAAGGAAAACCGCAGTTTACTTTGCTCTATTGTCTCCATCTCTTTTATCTTGTCGATATTTATGAGATAGGAGCGGTGTACACGTACAAAGTTATAGGCCTTCAACTTCTCTTCAAGCACGGATATCTTTTGCGCATAGTAGGAAAACCCCTTGGCCGTACGCAACATGACTTCAGACAAGTCAGCTTTAACGTAATAGATCTCTTCAGGTTTGAGGAGATAATAGTTTTCACCATTTTTGCTCATCACACGAAAGTCTTCATCTTTTTTCACGGATACTTTGATGCGATCAATACTCTGTTTTAATTGATCGATACTAAAAGGCTTGACGAGATAACCGATAGCTCCGATGTCAAAGGCTTGCAAAGCATGCTCACTATAGGCTGTCTGAAAGATGATGGCCATCTCCTCTTGGTGATAACGCAGTTCATACGCGAGTTCAAGACCACTGGTACGTGGCATATTGATATCTAAAAAAGCAAGTTCAAAGAGACCGTCTTTTACTGCTGTAAGGGCTTCTTCTGCATTACAGGCTTCAACGATGTCGGTGTGGCCAAGTGTCTCCAACATGCGTTTTAGTCGTGCACGTCCCAGTTCTTCATCATCAACGATAAGTATTTTCATCTGTCTTTCCTAAGTGAATATAAAATTGCGGGGTTTGTGCCTCTTTGATCTCAAGATGACCAGAGCAGAGCAGTGAGAGACGCTGGTTAAGATTATTCAGACCGATTCCAAAGGTCGTATTTTTCATGGGTGCACCATTGTTTTTGATAATAATATTACTCTTCTCAAGCTCAAAATCCACATCGATATGAAGCTCGTCCCTATGTGCAGTATAGCCATGTTTGATAGCATTTTCCACAAGTAGCTGGATCGAGAACTTGGGTACCTTCCATGCCGGTATTTCTTGAGAAATATGAAGTTTGATTTTACCTGAAAAGCGGATGTTTTCGAGTTCAATATACTCCCCTACATTGCGCAGTTCATCTTTAAGCGGGATCAAGGCCTCTTCTTTCATGGTATTTCGTAAGAATGAAGAGACTTTCAACAGGGCCTCTTCCGCTTTGATTGGGTCATGATGGATCAGTTCGGCGATAGAGTTAAGCGCATTGAAGAGGAAATGCGGATTGAGCTGAGTTTCAAGTGAACGCAGACGGCTCTGAACATAATGGTGGTCTACTTCTTCTTTCTCATTACGCATACGCACAAAACGATAGAGGAGTGCACCGACAATGTAGGTCAAGACACCGATGGCAACAGAGACTCCGATGGTGTGCGACTCAAACATCGGTATCAGTCTGATCTTAAAAAGTATTGCCAGATCTGTACTTAATAGAGTGCCCAGGAAGCCGGATAGAAATGAGAAGATCATTGCCATAGGAAGCCAATACACCTTAGCGATTTTAGGGAGAATTCGCTGGTTCATGAAGGTGATAAAGGCAAGGGAAAATAGGGTGATCAAAAATCCAAGAAGCAGCCCAAAAAGTATTCCTTCTTGCCACGGTTTTTCCAAGAGAACGTAACCCAGTGAAGATAACAGCATCCCAAGTACTATACCTATAAGAAGGATATAGAGCCAGTCTTTCAGTCTGATGTGGAGTTCAATGTCATACACGTAGAAGTTTCCTTAGATTACTTACACCCAACATTACACCAGGCCATCCCTGTGCAGCATAAACACTGTCACCGACATGAAAAAGGTTGGGAACAGGTGTGTCGTTTCCAGGTAGTCTGGGCAAGAAGTTTTTCATTGTAATAGGGTTCCCTCCCAGCTGAGAACGTTTGATATAACGTTTGAATGTATTGGGTGAAGCTGCAAAAACATCCACTATCTGCTGGTTTTTTATATCAAGTGTATCACAAATTGTGCTGAGGAGTAAATGTTTGAGTTCATTTTTCTGCATAAGGTAAGTGGCCTTGTTGTTCCACCATCTGTCGTCAGTATGGATGGATGCTGTGATACTATAATGCCCTTTGGGCGAGATAAGATTGTCATCTTTGTCTGAAAAAGAGACGAAAAGCGCATTGGATATTGTAAAGGCATAGTTCTCATCTTGAATGATCTGATAATGGTGAGCGAAGCTTGCATCACTTTTGATAGTCATGTAAAGCATGAAAGAACTCTGATGGTTCTGTAGGTGCTCATATTTTTTGTAATATTTTTTCAGGCTGTTGGGCTCAAATAGTTTTTCACTGTCATAGATCGTGGAGTTCAGGATCAACCGTTTGGCTTTAACGGTGTCATTTTTAGTGTGCAGTGTAAAATACCCTTCCTTACGTTCGATATTTATGATCTCACTGTTGGTTCTGACATCGTTCATCTTTGCTGTCATATCTTTAAAAAGCTGCCCCATCCCTCCAAAAACATAATGGGTCTGGTTGAAGGTATAGCTCAAACACAGAGCCGCTGTAAAGAAGTTTATCTCTTTCGATGGGGCCTGCGCTACAATCATGATCTGTGCTTCAAGAAAACGTTGATATTCCGGTGAGATCTCTTTGTAAAAATCTTGGATGAACATATAGGCATTGCTACGAAGGTATTTCTGGAACTTTAGCAGCAAGGGAAGATAACTTAGAAGAGATATTGTTTTAGACATAGGGGTGCGGTTGGAATAGTAGTGTCCATGCATGGCATAAAACTCTTTAGAGATGGTATGTACCAGTGTCCAGAATTCTCGATTTTTCAGGTGGGGATAATGCTCATTTAAGGCTTCTAGAAAAGTATCAAGGTCTCTGTGTCGCGGGACGACCTTGTCTTTTTGTATGATAACAATGGCAGGGTCTGTAGGGATGACTTCAGGAGTAAAGTCGATGAGATCAAACATCTCTTTAACGATCTGTCCCTCTTCATAACCGGCTAAAGTTGTTGCCCCTGTATTATAGGAAAACCCTCTGTGTCTGAAGGTGGAGCTACAACCACCGAGATAAGGCTCTTTTTCAAAGAGTACAGTGTCATACCCTTTGGCATCAAGATAAGCAGCGATACTGGCACCGCCGATTCCCGAGCCTACGACAGCATATTCTTTCATTTTGACCTACCTTTCATTTTATAATATTAAAATGGAAAGAGTTTTTTTAGTAGGTCTTATATGTCGATTCATATAGATGTAACGCAGAGAAACTCTCTGGCAGGATTGTGTTAGCCTTTGATGATGGTAATGACGAGCTCTCCGACTTCAAACCCAAATTTCTTCATCTTGGAGTGGTTGAGTATCACACCGTCTTCTTGAAGATGCAACCAGTCACGTACATCGATATCGATGGTACCACCTTTATAAGGCACGCGCATGGTATAGTCTATCATCACGGTGTTCCCTTTGGCGACCATCGATGCTTCTCCTACGATATCACCTGCTGTTCCGATGAATGTTTTCTCACCTGTGGGTCTAAGTGTCCATACCCTGTGCTGTTTCTCTCCATCATCATAGACAAAATGCTCATCCAGGGTTCCGACACCATTGGCATCCCAACTTCCTACGAGTTTACCTTTGAAGCGACGAGTGATCTTTCCATCACTGTCTTTTACCATCCCATAGGCTGTCATCGGTCCGTTAAAATAGGCCTGGGGTACAAACTCAGGCGTACTTTCTGCAAAATCATCGATATGCATGGAACTGCATCCGCCCAAAAGCCCGCACAATCCCAGTGTCAAAAATGTTTTGAGTTTCATGCGACCAGTCCTTTGTTAAGATGCATGTTCTGATCACGGGTAAAGGCGATCTGCACAAGGTTGATATTACGCGTCAAGAAAGCTGCTTCACAATAATTCAAATACATCTTCCACATGCGGATAAAGTAGTTGTCAAACCCCAAGCATTTGACGTCATCAAGTCTTTGTTGGAAACTGTCATGCCAAATACGAAGTGTTTTGGCATAATCTTCGGTGAACTCCTCCATATGCAAAAGGTTCAAGCGGGTATGACGGCTTGTCGTTTCGAGGACTTTGGCCACACTTGGCAGGTGACCACCCGGGAAGATGTACTTCTGGATGAAGTCTGTACTTTTCTTATACGCCTCATAACGTCGATCAGGCATGGTGATGATCTGCATGACCATCACGCCGCTAGGATTAAGCAGTGATTCGCACTTTTTGAAGAAGATATCAAAGTACTCTTTGCCCACAGCTTCAAACATCTCAACTGCAATGATGGCATCAAACGTGCCTTCAAGGTCTCTGTAGTCTTTAAGCAGGATATCTACCTGCTTGTCTACGTCTTCACGTTTAAAACGTTCCTGACAGAGTGCTTTCTGTTCTTTGCTCAAGGTCACCGTTGTGACTTCACATTGGCGTTCTTTGGCAAGATGAATGGCCATGGCCCCCCATCCTGAGCCGATCTCGAGCACTTTTGAACCAGGTTTGATATTCAGTTTGTCTGCCAGGAGTTTGATCTTGCGCTGTTGTGCTTCATAGAGTGGTTCATCAGGATGTTCAAAAACAGCACTTGAATACATCATCGTATCATCGAGCATAAGTCTGAAGAAATCATTGGAGAGGTCATAATGCTCTGAAATGTTCTTTTGTGAACGTGTTTTTGAGTTCTTTCGCATGAAATGCTTGATACGGTTAAGTTGTGGCAGAAGATTCATCAGGCGATTATTATTCTCGTTTTCGCTTGTCGTACCCAACTTCTCTGAGTTGATGAGTGAGAGCATGATGAGCCCAGTCAGGTTATCGGTATCAAAATCACCGTCCATATAACTCTCTGCGAAACCGATATCGCCATACAGGGCAATACGTCTGAAAAATGCGCTGTTATGCAGAGTTAGTTTGACAAAGGGTGCTTGCTGGTTACCGTACACCTTTTTACTGCCGTCAGGAAAACGTACTTCCAAGCTTCCTTTTTCTATCTTATTTAAAAATCTGTTCCCAAGATTATTCCAAAAACCTTTCATTGTTAGTACCTCCTTGTTTGATCGAGTTTGATTGGTGTGTGCCACTTTAATCCCTTTTTCCAGAGCCTGAAAGACTGCCAAAGTGTTCGGGTAACCACACCAAACGTCAAAAATGTTTGGCGTAATAAAAGGTGCAAAATACTTGATACTGAAAAAGGCAGGGCTTTTCCTTGGAAGTGTGCGACGAGTTTCTTCTCCCCGTCTTCATATAGCGTTATACCTAGGCTCATCTTCTCCTGTGTGTACTGAAGAGTAAACTTATAGTCTCCTGTACGATCGAAAAATGGTGAGACATGCATATCCTTTTCTGTCTCACCAGTGTATAGGCCCACAGTGGTTTCTTCAAGCCTGACAGGATAGACAATGTTGCCGCCATTGTAATTGTGTACTTCCGCAAGCAGATATGTGGGTTGGCCTTTATCGATGAGAACCAGTACACTGATCGGATTGAACACAAAATTAAAGACTCTGGGCAAAGTGATAAACCGCATCTCTTGTGTTTCTTGAAGGTTGAATGTATCCAGTAGCTCTTTGACGTTGTGTGTGAAGTCTTTACTCGATCCAAAATGGTCTGTGGCTCTGAATGAAAAGAGGTTGAAACCACCCAGTGAGAAAAGGGCGTTTTTTAGATTGTCTATCAACGGGATACTGATGTCCAAAAGATAAAAAGGGTAGGTGAACTCATGAGTTTTTGGATGAAAACGTTTATGGTAGATGCTCCCCTCAAAAAATCTATGACTCATAATGCACACTCCATCTTATTGGCAATACGCTCTGCACTCCATAGTCCGTCTTCATGAAAGCCGTAACGCCAATAGGCTCCTGCATAATGGGTGTGTATAACACCGTCTATTTCATGATGACGTGACTGTGCCTCTATCGCATCCGCATCAAACTGCGGGTGTTCGTAGGTGATCTCTTCGATGATATCATTGATTGTTGCCGTCTCATTCAAGGAGACAAAATACTCTTTGTCTGTAACCAGGTTTTGTAGGATGTTGATCCAATATGAAAGTGTGACGGCATTGTCTTTCCCTCCGGTCTTATAGTTCCATGCTGCATAACTTTTTTTGTCAGGATAAAGGACATTGGTGTCATTATGAAGTACTGCCTGATTCTCTTTATAGGCAAAACAGGAGAGAAGTTCTTTCTCTGTTTCAGTGGCATCGTCTAGAAGCGTCAGCGCATCAGGAGCATGCATCGCCATAACGACTTTGTCGTATTCTTTTGCCGTCCCGTCATTCATATGAAGTGTGACACCGTCTTTGTGACGGGAGAGTGAACGTACGGGACTGTTAAGTATAATCTCTCCTGAGATTTTTTGAGATATGGCATTGACATAATTGATCGAACCACCGCTTACGGTTAGCCATTGATGTTGTGTTGTTACACCTAGAAGGCCATGATTCTTGAAGAACTGTAAAAATGTGCGTGCAGGGAAGTCATGCATCTTTTCACTCGGCGTTGACCAGATTGCAGCTCCCATAGGCAAGATGTAGCGTTGTTTAAAGACTTCGGAATAGGATTCCAGATACTCTCCCAGGGATTGATTAAGTTCACGGCTGTTATTATCGACATGATCGTTGGCTTCTTTGTTGAAGCGCATGATGTCTGCGATCATCTTGTAATGCGCGAGAGAAAAAAGGTTTTTCTTTTGCAAGAACATCCCGCCCAGTGAGCTTCCATTATAGGCTGAATTGCTCTGTTCATCCCAAAACCCAAAACTCATGTCACTATTTTCTATTTTGACATCGAGTTGTTCAAAGAGTCTTGTCAAAAGGGGATAGGTCTCATGGTTGAAGACTAAAAAACCAGTGTCAACACCAAAGCTTTTCTCTTTTTCATGGACCATCGTCGTTCGTGCGTGTCCACCTAGACGACTCTCTTTCTCATAGAGATCGACTTCATGTTTTTGGCTAAGCAGGTAAGCGCTGCCCAACCCACTGATGCCGGCACCTAATACCGCGATTTTCATTTGTACCTTCCTTGAGGGTCTTGAGGGGTATAGATGAGCCTATCAAGATCCATGTTTTTCTCTAGCAGAGCAAGTAACTTTGCTAATTTGATTTGGGATATCTCCGGCTTTCTGTGCATCACCCACAATTGTTCAAAGTCCTTATCGCTTATGATGGCTGTGGTATAGTCTTCATCCAGGTAGAGTACGTTGTAGTCTTGGCTGAAAATCCAAAAATATGTCATCTCCATCTGATGCATAGAATCTCCTTCAAGAGGTTCTGCTGTACCTTCATAAAGTATAAGGTCTCCTGTCATTGTCGTGTCAAAACAGCGATTGTTGACGCGATAGCGATTGTCGTCTTCCAGGACGTATTCGACAGTCGCAGCCACACAATCTTTTTCATAATCGTTGTAAGTACGTGCGATCTCATACCATAGGCCGCTAAAGCGCTTCGAATCAACATATGAAACGGGTTGCAAAGTCTCAGCCAAGGCAGTGAATATGAAAAACATGATAATGAAGATCATACGCATGGTGTACTCCTAACTCATATAGTTTAAGTATAAGACAAGCCAAAGAACATTCGTAGGTCAAATATGTCAGTTGATTGGTTTAAACCCATTTTGGAGTAGAGGATTTATACTCAAGATAGCGGTCTTTGAAAATCATTTCAAGTTCTTTTTCTTCATGAGGGATGATATGCCGTGAAAGAATAAGATACAGAGATAGTGTCCCCGGAAGCGAATAGCTTAAAGAGAGTATAAGTGAAACTCCAAAGAAAGCCAGTACAAGTGCGATGTATATTGGATTGCGACTGATCGCATAGATACTGTCTGTTATCAATACAACAGGTTTTTTATTTGGGTCATAAGAGGTGTTGTGACGCATGTAAAGGTATTTGGTCCATATGACGATGATCAAGGCAAAAAACAGACATAATAATCCATAAATCTTTGAAAAAGAGAGCGCAAAAGGCAATGGGTAAATGTTTTCAAGCCCAATCAATACGACAAACAGACACAAGAACCAAATGACTGGACTATATCGCATCGTCATACCTGGATATAAAGTAGATAGCCAGTATTTTAAAGATGACCGGGGCCATACCATAGAGTATGGAAAGCATGATAAGAGAACTCGAACTTGGTGATTCAGGTTCAAACCCGCTTAATCCCAATAGTCCAAAAGATATGCCCACAGCCAAAGCGAGTGAGAGTTTTGTCAACATGGCCCAAAATCCAAACAATACTCCGGTAAGTCGTTTCCCGTTCGTTTCTATTTTTTGGGCTATATCGGCTTGTATCCCTGCCGGAAGAGCCATGTCGGCACCAAGACTAAACCCCGATACGAGCGTAATGAACATAAAATACAGTTCATCTCCAGGGCCTAATAAAAGGACAAAACTAAAGGCAACAGATGCCAGAGTCATGGAGGCAACCCATACTCTCTTTTTACCCCATCTTTTTGCAAACGAACTCCATAGTGGCAGCGCGATCAAGCCCGAGATAAAGTACAAGAGCAAAAAAAGACCGGTCTGATCAGGCGTTTGTAAAATGAGAGAGACAAAGAAAAGAAAAAGTGTTGCAGGTAGAGCATTGGCAAGACTGTTAAATAAAAAGGCTAAGAATAGTGATCTTGCATCAGGTGCATGTAACCAGAGTTGTTTAAGTCCGCTAAAAAAATTAAGCGAATGTAATGTGTGTTTTGGCTCTTTTATATGATGATTAAACAGTAAAAACAGCACAGGCAGAGATATCCCGACGATGAAAAACATCATTTCTATTGTCGCTTGAGCATTGTCTGCAATATCAAGGGCATAAGGAATGACAAGGGCCAAGATTAAACCACATATCGTTAGCAACTCGCGACTGGAAGCCAATCGGGTGTTGTCATGATAGTCTCGGCTTAACTCTGCACTCAAAGCGAGGTAAGGAATACTCATCAGGCTCCATCCGGTGTAGGCGATAAATGAGAAACCAAGCAGCCATATCCAAGACGGCAGTGGGTAACTTAGTGCCAAAAAACCGGCAAGAAGGATAATCATACCGATAAACATCATCAACTTACGTTTTGCATATTTGTCACTTAACGAGCCAACGAGGGGATCAAGTATCAGGTCCAGCCCACGTGCCAAAAACAGGACTATACCGATCTCAAAGGTACCTAGACCGACATATTCGGAGTAAAATGTAGGAAGATAGATGTAAAGAGGAAGACCAAGCATCGCCAGTGAAAATGCAGGAAGTGCGTAGTAAAAGAGGGTTGACGATGCCAGTTTCATGCTTTGATCCTTTGTTTGATCAGACGCAAGACAAAACCAAGAATAGGAACTTTTTCATAGATGTTCTCGGCGGCATCCCAATAATCGACATGTGAAAGCACCTTGCCTGTCTCAAGAAACTGTACCCGACTGACACCGGTGAACTTTTCTATATTGAGTTTGGGGCTACGCTGATACGAGAAGGTCCAGCGCAAATAAGCGCACTGTTTATCACACACTATCTCATTGACGATAAAACGGGGGTCATAGAGGGTTGTAAACATATGCTCGAAGACATGGTAGACCTTTTCTATGCCGATGACTTTTTGAAAAGGATCTTCAAAGCAGACGTTTACATCGAAAAGTTTGGCGTAGGACTCCATCGATGTCTCTTTGGAGATACTTTCAAAGAAATCAGCATAGGCCCTTGCTGTTTGTTCAATCTTCATCACAAGGCCTTTGCAGTCAATGCCAGGGAGACCTTGTAAGGAAGCAGTCGTAAGATTCGCAAGAACAAAGAAAGCCCAAACGGAAATCTTATCTCAAAGCGATAGGGCTTTTTCAAGCCTTCAAAGATCTTTCTTGCTGCTATCTCAGGTTCCATCAATTGGGGCATGTCAAAATCATTTTTAGCCGTCAGGCGCGTTTTTACAAAACCGTGGTTGATGACCTGAAGTTGTATGTTGTCGCGTATCAGTTCAGGTTGAATCGACTCGGCCAGATTAAGAAGGGCAGCCTTGGGTGCACTGTATCCACCTCCGTAGGGAAGACCGAGGTAAGATGAGAGACTGATATTAAGGATCCAGCGGCCATGATATTGCCGTTTAAAGAGTGGCGCCAGTTCTGTCATAAGATTGACTACACCAAGGTAATTGACCATATTCATCTGCTTGAAGTGCTCGAACTTCCATTCGTGTATTTTCATGGTCTCATAGGCCCCGGCATTGTAAAACCAAAGATCAAGCCCTTCATACAGTGACCATACTTCTTGGATGGTCTCACTGATCGTATTGGTATCTGAGATATCCAAGTCAATGAGTTTTAGTCTTTCAGGATAGGCATCTACCAGTAGTTTAAGCATCTCAGTGCCGGTTGCATTACGTGAAGATACGATTACCCTTTCACCATTGATAAGCCAGAGTTTGACAAGTTCAAGACCAATACCGCTACTGCCGCCTACCATCCAAATACGTTGGCTCATGTAATTTACTAACTCCATACCCGGATCAGGAAGAATAGTGCAAATGCACAAGGCACAAGGACTAACTTGATATTCAGTTCTTCTATAAAATGGTTCATAAACATCCTCCTACTCTTTACACAGTCTATAGTAATATAAAGGATGTTTGTAGTGTGGATTTGTCGATTGGTGGATTGGTGGATTGGTGGATTGGCTTTCGTTGCTAACGAGACTAGGTTAAGACATTCTTTTGTCTCTTATGTCTTTTGCCTGTCTTATAATAGATCGGATCATATCTTTGAAAACAAGATAATGAAGCGGTACAAGTGCGTACCAGTAAAGTCTTCCAAATACTCCTTTAGGCAGAAAGTAGGCACTTTGAACAAGGTTTCCCTCGTGTATCTTAAACTCCAACCAGGCCTTTCCGGGCAGACGCATCTGTGCAAACAGAAGCAGTCGTTCGTCATCTTGTATATCAACGACTTTCCAAAAGTCCAGACTGTCACCAATGCGAAGCTCGTGCTGCGATCGTCTTCCCCGGTTGAGTCCAGCACCTCCTGAAAGTTTATCAAAGAACCCTCTTATCCCCCATAACCAGTCATAGGAGAACCATCCATTCTGACCACCGATACATATGTAGCTCTGATGGACATCATGTTTAGAAAGATTACCTAAAGGGAGCACTTGTCTATCAATAAAGATAGCTTGTGCGATTGAGAACTTATGATCGGTATCCCAAACACCATCACCTCTATCACTCCATCGGCTTAATACCTGATTCTCTTCCGCTTCAGATAACGCATTAGCAATACTTTGTTTGAATGAAGAGGGATGAATATGAGGAAATAGCCTTTTGGCGTTGTCGTTTTGAACAAGGACTTCACAACGGACTCCTTTGATAAGGGAAGCAGCGACATTGAAAGGCACAGGTGTGAAGATATTCAGCCAGTAGGATGATAGACCTACAGAAAGAAATGGAACAGGGATAATGAGACGTTTAAGTCCCATGACTTTGGCACATTCGACCATCATTTCTTGATAACACATCTTTTCTGAACCTATGTCTACGATATGAGTCCCGCTTAGTGTCTCTTCTTTTGCACTTTCAAGGTAATCGATAACATCTTCAACGCCAATGGGCTGAGCTTTTGTACGTACCCATTTAGGTGTGATCATGACTGGGAGTTTTTGGATGAGATTACGAATGATCTCAAAACTGGCACTGCCTGAACCGATGATGACACCCGCACGAAACCAGATGACGTCAATCTTATCAGGTCTTTGAGAAAGTATCTGGCCGGTTTCTATGCGGCTGAGGAGATGTTCACTTGTGTCTTTGTCAATAACACCAAGTCCTCCCAGGTAGATAATCTTCTTGACACCAGCCTTTATAGCTGCTTCACGAAAGTTCATTGCACTTTTTCTATCCAGCTCTGCATAATCATCATTCCCAAGAGAGTGGATGAGATAATAGGCTACGTCGACACCTTGCAGTGCTTTATCTAGGGAGTCTTTATCAAAGGTACTGCCTTCAATGATTTCAGTATGCTGACGTACACTATCGCTCAGTGAATTGGCATGTCGAACAAGTAGTTTGATTCGGTTAGTGTTATCCTCTAACAGCTTGTGTTTTAGACGACGTCCAATATATCCCGTTGCTCCCGTTAATAGTATAGTCTGTTTTTTTTGTGATGTTTTCATAGTTTCAATATCTCCATTGCTTGGATCATGTCTTTGTCACCTCGTCCTGAAAGGCTGATAATGATTTTTTTATTCTGAATATTCTCTCTAGGCATTTTTTTCAGATAGGCAATCGCATGGGCACTCTCAAAAGCAGGAACAATGCCCTCTGCACGACTTAACCATACAAATGCATCCATAGCTTCATCATCGTTAATACTATCATAAATTACTTTTCCTTGCTCCATCAAGAATGAATGTTCAGGGCCAATTCCAGGATAGTCTAGACCTGCAGATATTGAGTGTGCTTCGTCAATCTGGCCGTCATTGCTTTGCAAAAGGTAACTCATCTGTCCATGTAGTATCCCTGGTCTTCCAAGGGCAAGACTGGCCCCATGCTTTCCACTTTCAAGTCCATGGCCTCCGGCTTCTATACCAATACATTGAGTTGATTCTTCATTGATAAAATGGGCAAACATCCCAAGCGCATTACTTCCTCCTCCTATACATGCAATGACATAGTCTGGAAGGGAACCTTCTTGTTGAAGGATCTGCTCTTTTGCTTCAAAACTGATAATGGCCTGGAAGTCACGAACCATCAATGGGTAGGGGTGAGGACCAGCTGCAGTACCGATGATGTAAAAGGTGTCGCGTGCATTGGTGACCCAATGGCGTATGGCTTCATTCATCGCATCTTTAAGTGTACGGCTTCCTGATGAAACAGCATGGACTTTGGCGCCTAAAAGCTTCATGCGAAAGACATTGAGTTGTTGCCGTTCAACATCCTTCTCTCCCATGAAGATTTCACATTCAAGGCCCATCAAAGCAGCGATGGTTGCTGTAGCAACACCGTGTTGTCCGGCTCCGGTCTCAGCGATGACCTTTGTCTTGCCCATTTTTTTGGCAAGCAGTCCTTGCACGATTGTATTGTTCACCTTATGTGCACCGGTATGATTAAGGTCTTCACGCTTTAGATAAATATGTGCATTAAGTTCATCAGATAGGCTTTGCGCTTTGTATAGAGGTGAAGGTCTTCCGACATAATCTTTAAAATAGGCATTTACTTCAGACCAGAAATCTTGGTCAAAGCGCAAGGAAGCATAAAATGCATCAAGTTCAATAAGGGCAGGCATAAGTGTTTCCGGTACAAAACGTCCACCGAACCTTCCAAAATGACCACGTTCATCAGGATCAAAATCAAAAGCATGAGGGATGTATTTATTCATCAGTATTCCTTTTCAGTCGTATAGGATCACCGAGTAAAGTATCATAATATCCTTTACCCAAAAACAGAGTGGGTTTTACCTCTTTAGTCTCTTTGTTCAAGATTAGGTTCACATCAGCGACAAATATATCGTGATCGCCATAGCTGATGATATCAACGAGTATACATTCATAGATCATATAAGCCTCCTCGATGAGAGTGCTTTCAATACTTAGTGCATCTTTCTGATGAAGCCCGCTGAGTTCGAACTTGTCGACACTTCCCCCATGAATATCACCAGACTTCTGATAGGCATCCTGATAGGAAATATCCAAAAAATTCAGGGCAAACTCTCTGTTCTTTTTGATCAAATCATGTGTATGGTTCTCGCTTCGTATAGCGACGGCATATCTAAATGGTTCTTTGGATACGGGCATATGCCAGGCAAGGGGCATTATATTGCTTCCACAGGTCAATAAAGCGGCAATTCGGGGTTGTGCATGGCACTTCTCGTCAAGGTGCAGTGAGGTGTTAAACATTGTTGTTCTCCAATAAAGTTTTAGTTTTTAGATGTCTATATTCAAACATCATTCGGATGTCTCTTTTTATAAAAGGCATGGCAATGAGGCTGAAGGGATAGAAAGGTAAACTGAACTCGAGTTCATCACAGAGCAGAGTCCTGTTCTCGCCGATCATTTTAAACCTGTGGTGGTGACTAAAAGATGAAAAAGGACTTTTGAGTGCTTTGTCACAGATAAGTTCAAACGGGTTAAGCTCCGCAATTTGTATCTTCCATCGTTGTGTCAAACCAAAACGGCTGATATCAAGTTCAAGTTCTCTGCCTTCATAAAGAGGGAGTTTAAGTGAAACAAGCCTTGCTGTTATCCATGGTGGGGTTATTTTTGGCAGATTGTCGGTATCGCCATGAAAATCAAAGAGTGTTTTAGCATTGACCCCAATCTCAGTACTGAATGTCATGTGAACTGTTTTTTCAAACATCTCCCATTCCTTGTTTTGTCCACATCAAAGGTTCTACTGCATATCCCATCTGTGGAAGTCTTTTTAGTATCATTTCTTTGATATCGTTATCAAGTTGGGGTGTACGTGAGAGTATCCAAAGGTATTGACGACTGGGATCACCTACGACAGCATAGTCATAGTCCGGATCAAGCATAATAATCCAATAGTTTCCATAGAAAGGTCTGAAAAAACTTACTTTGAGTTTACTGTAACTATTGTCGGTTGCATAGGCTACGCCAACAGCTTCTGTCGTTTCTCCGTCTTCTTTGGTGCATTGATTGATGACCCGTATACTGCCATCTTCATTACGTGTATAGGTCGCAGAGACATCACGGCATCCTTTTTCAAAATAGTGCTCATATCGGGCGATTTCATACCATGTGCCCAAGTATTGTTCCAGGTCAACTTTTTTGACGGTATCCAACGGGAGATAAGGGGTGGAACATCCTGTAATGCTGGTAAGAAGCAGTAAAAAAACAAATACTCGGTACATATGAATCCTTTGGTATTATCATCGCATATGTGTCCGGATGTTAGTAGTGATAATTTGTCAGTTCATTCTTTTATAGCGTAAAAACATGTAGTGAGTAGATGCCGGGTTTAGACAAGTACTTAGGTCAAATCATTTACTATTAGGGAGATAATATGTTCAGAGCTTCCAAAATGAGGCAGAATATCAAAGCTTACTTCAGGGTGTAGTGTTTTGAATGCTTTTATCTTTTCAGGGATATCATGATGTACATGTCTTCCGGGGTTAAGAAAGAAAGGATACACCTGTATATCGTCTATACCTTCAGCTATCATTGCATGCAGCGCTTCATCGATACTTGGTGAAGATAACTCCAAAAACGATGTATTTACCTTAGAATAAACCTTATGAAGCCTTTTGTTCAGAGAAGAGACCATTGTCTCAAACTCTTTGTTTGATGCATCTCTTCGGCTGCCGTGTGCGACTAAAAGTAAACCTTTCATATTAAGCCAAAAATGCCTTTTTGAAATCATTATAAGGCAGTTGGGTTATCCCTATCTCGGTAAAAAACTCCAGTATCGGTTCCTGGTCTGCGGCTAGTGAATTAAAATCAGAATGAAAACATTCCATCGTTGCAGTGAGGATGTCATCCATCAGATCGCTCTTCTCTTCTTTTGTGTAATCATAATAGTGTTGCATAGCATCATCAGGATGTTTACTCATCCATGTGGTCGACTCCCTTACTGCATCGAGAAAATGGTCGCATGTTTGTGTGTTTTCCTTATACCAGCTTTTGTTAGTAAAGATGTCCAGGGCACTGAAGTTTGCAAAGCCGACGTTTTCCGCATCAAGGTAGAGTACTTCCATGCCTTCATGTTGTGCTTCTATACCTTCGAAATTATAAAAATAAAGCCAGCCGGCATCAGCACCTTCTTTCATATATTTAAGGTGTTCAAAGCCATTTGCAACGAACTTGACCTGTTCACGTTTTACCATTACACCTTCTTTGGCATAGAAACGGCGTATGATCTCAAAGGCGATATTGTCTGTCTTTTCATTTGAGACAGGAGAAGTCACAATGATCGAGTCACCGTTGATGAGTTTTTCATAAGATGATTTTTTCAGTAATACACCTCCTTTAGTCTCAAAATAGGTTCCCATTGTCAAAAAGTTCTCATCAAACTGTTCAATCAGGTGCAAGGGTTCATTGGTCGCAAAATGTATATTGCCTTGGCAGAGCTCATCCAGACCGTCATAATGTTCTGTCGGTTCGATGATCTCAAGGTCTAGACCTTTCTCTTTGAAAAAACCTTCCCGTATTCCTACGATAAATGGCAGGTGATCCGGGTTTAAAAACCATTCAATAGCTAATTTAATTTTCATATCTTCATTCCTTGTTTGAGTTGAGTTATATTATGGGTGATATCACCATTGAAAATGTCATTGACAATACTAATCATGTCAGGCCGGTATGCGGCTACTTCATGGATATTGTCACGATTAATCCCTCCGATGGCACATACAGGGATATTCAACGCTTCTTTGGCCTTCTGAAGCACCTTTAAAGAGATAACACCTGATTTTGGCTTTGTCGGTGAGGGGAAGAAAGAACCAAAGGCTACATAATCGGCTCCTTCTTCTTCTGCTTCCTTAGCTTTACGGATACTCCCATAACAAGATACGCCGATGATACCTTCAGAGAATATCTTTCTAGCATCTGAGAGTGAGGTGTCATCTTTGCCTATGTGTAAACCGTCTGCCCCTATCTTATGAGCGAGATCTGCTCTGTCATCGATGATAAAAATGGCCTTGTGATTATGACAGAGTCTCAATAGGTCCCTGCATACAGATTCGACCTGAGAGTCTTCTGCGGTCTTGTTGCGGTACTGGATGATATTGGCACCGGCTTGAAGGGCAGTCTTTACTTGCTCCACTACGCTGTGATCAGGCGTGAGTGTTTCATCGGTAATAGCATATAGTCCCTGCAGTTTATGCGACATCCTTTCCTCCTTGTTTGTGGTTGATAGGTCCCGGTCCGTGCCCGATTGACGGTGCATGCACGAGTGACTGGGTAACAAATCTTTTTGCGACCTCTATCGATTCATCAAGTCTTTTGCCTAAGGCAAGGTTGGCAGCTATTGCACTTGAGAAAGAGCATCCTGTACCGTGAAGGTTATTTGTCCTGATATGTGCCGTTTCGAAGCATTGTTCTTCATCACCCGCATAGAGCAGGTCGACACTTCTCTTTTGGCCCGTATCTTGAATAACCTGGTTTTTAATCAGTACAGGAGTATTCAGTTGTTTAACCGTTTCAACAGATGCGGCATCATCTTTGTCATATCCAAAAAGTGCCTTTGCTTCGAAAAGGTTCGGTGTGATCACCGTTGCATATGAAAAAAGTTCTTTCATCTTTTCTACGGCATCGTCCTGAAGCAAGGGTGAACCAGCCTTGGATATAAAGACAGGATCCAAGACTATTGGACAGTTACAGTTGGCAATCTGGCTTTTAACTGCCTCCATGACATCTATGCTGTAGAGCATTCCGATCTTGATCGCGGCCACATCAAAATCTTCAAGTACGGCTTTTATCTGCGCACGTACAAAGTCGGCAGAAACACTCTCAATCGCACTCACACCAGCTGTGTTCTGTGCAGTCAAAACAGTGATCACTGACGTACCAAAGACGCCAAAGGCTTCAAAGGTCTTTAGATCTGCCTGAATCCCGGCACCTCCGCTTGAATCTGAACCGGCAATACTCAACACTACTTTCATGATGACTCCTTGATTGATAGTACGATTGTAAGAAAAACAGCATTTGGTTCGTAGGTGAAAAATGTCAGTTGGTTGGAAGAAGTGTCAAAAAAATTATATTTACTCTTTTTTATGGTGAGATAAGTGCTTTGGAGTTAATATAAAAACCATAGACGGGATTAACAAAAAACAGATTACTATAGCAATTATTTGAATGTCTCAATTGATGGTTGATAAGGAGATTTTATGAAGATCGCAGTGCCGAAAGAGATTAAAACAGATGAATATCGTATCGCACTCACTCCTTCGGGTGTCCAGGAGTTGACTGCACAGGGGCATGATCTCTATGTTCAATCAGGAGCCGGAGAGGGCAGCGGTTTCAGTGATGAAGAGTATAGTAACGCGGGAGCGGTTCTGATCGATGATGTCAAAGCGTTGTTTGAATCCTGTGAGATGATCGTCAAGGTTAAAGAACCGATAGAGCAGGAGTATGGACTTTTCAGGCAGGGACAAACACTCTTTACCTATTTACATCTGGCAGCAGATCGTCGCTTGACGGAGTTCCTGCTTGAAAGAGGGATACGGGCTTTTGCCTATGAGACCTTGCAGGTAGATGGTCGTCTGCCGCTTTTGGAGCCGATGAGTGAGGTGGCAGGAAAGATGGCCTCTTTGATGGGAGCAGTACACCTCGGACGCTATCAGGGAGGAAGTGGAGTGCTCATGGGAGGAGTTGTCGGAACCCATAGGGCAAAGGTGATGATACTCGGCGGGGGTATTGCTGGTAAAGCGGCAGCTGAAATCGCTTCAGGGCTGGGAGCGGATGTCACTATCGTTGATGTCAATACGGCACGGATGCATTATCTTAATGATGTCCTGGGAACAAATGTCTCAACCCTATACAGTTCATCAGCTACCATTGCAGACCTTCTGCCAAGTTGTGATGTGGTCATCGGTACGGTACTGATCCCTGGTGCGAAGACACCCAAATTGATCACCAAAGCGATGCTGGGCTCAATGAAAAAAGGTTCGGTCTTGGTCGATGTCTCCATTGATCAGGGCGGATGTTTTGAGACTTCGCATGCGACAACACATACGTCACCGACATTTATACAAGAAGGTGTGGTGCATTACTGTGTGGCCAATATGCCAGGAGCTTATCCGCGGACTTCAACGTATGCATTGACGAATGCGACACTTCCTTATGTAAAAGCTTTGGCGAAGTATGGGGCAGAAGAAGTATGCAGGCAGATGCCTGTTATGATAAGTGCCGTGAACACCTTTGACGGAAAACTTTACAATGCACCTGTCGGGGAAGCTCATGGGTTAGAGAGTTTTACTTTGAGAGTTGAATGAGTTTTAGTGGAAATATTTGCTTGTTTTATAGATAATTAGAAATAAAGAAAAGAGATGCATACAGAGAATTTGGAAGAGTGGCAGCACGATCATGATTTTACTTACAGGAACGAGAAGGGAGAACGCAGGACAAGGTATGTCTTGATGTTGACTGCTGTCACGATGATAGCGGAGATTGTTGCGGGGAGCCTCTTTGGTTCCATGGCGCTACTTGCAGACGGATGGCACATGGCAACACATGTTGCCGCATTCATGATAACCATCTATGCTTATCATTATGCGCGTAAGCATGCTGAAAATATAGCTTACAGTTTTGGAACAGGAAAGGTCGGTGTCCTTGGAGGCTTTGCATCTGCAATAGCTCTGGCTGTCGTCGCATTGTTGATGCTGGTTGAATCCTTGCACCGTTTTATTGAACCGCAGAACATTAAATTTGATGCTGCGATCGCCGTGGCAGTATTGGGGCTTGTGGTTAATCTTGTCAGTGCCTTGTTGCTTAAAGATGATCATCACTATCATCATAAGCATGCAGAAGATCACCACCACCATCATCATGATCATAACCTCAAAGCAGCTTATATGCATGTCTTGGCCGATGCCCTCACTTCATTGTTGGCAATCGTTGCACTGTTGGCCGGAAAATATTTTGGATGGAGTTGGCTGGATCCGATGATGGGTGTCGTCGGCGCAGTTATCATCACCCGTTGGTCGTACGGACTAATCAAGCAAACCAGTCCGATTTTACTGGATGGAAATATTGACGAGGAGTATTACAGGGCGATCAAAGAAGCAATTGAAGACGATGCAGACAACCGCATTACAGATATTCATGTCTGGAAGATCAGTGCTGATCACTATGCTGCCATGATTTCGCTAGTGACACATGATCCCCGTCCTACAGAACATTACAGAAATCTTCTTGAGCCATTTACGAAGTTGTCCCATGTGACGATAGAGGTGTTTGGGTGTAAAGGCGAACCCTGTATTCAATAAAAACAGATACGTTAAATTTGCATTACAGTGTTATAGTTACTCTATAGAATGCTCGTCATGGAAACCGTGGATATCAGTGCTTTCGATGGCACCTTCTTGGAAATATTCGATACGGTCTTCGGCGATATCCAGGTTTTCTGAACGTGCGATATGAAAGACGGCGTCACCTTCTTGAACCAGGGGAATCTGACTTTTTCCGATAATGACACCGTCAAAGGAGCAGGTGAGCTCAAAGCTCTCTTTCCCAAGGGGTTGATCGATGAAGGCAATAGTCTCACCTTTGGTCACAGAGTCCCCAAGGCCCTTTAATGTTCGTAGTACACCGCTCTCGGTAGCCCGAGTCCAGCTGCTCTCTTTAAGTACCAGAGGGTTCCTGTACCTCTTTTTCTTTGTCTTGGGCAGCATCTCCAGGTTCTTTAGAATATTTATGATGCCTTTGACACCGATCTTTATAGATGTCTCGTCAAAACGGAGTGCCTCACCGGCTTCGTACAACAAGATCGATACGCCCTGTTCCTGGGCTACTGCACGCAGAGAACCGTCTCTGACTTCTGAGTGAAGGATGACAGGAGCCTCAAATGCTTTGGCCAGTTCCAGTGTCTTGGGATTTTTGATATTCGTACGTATCTGGGGTAGGTTGGTTCGATGGATCGCACCAGTATGCAGATCGATGCCGTAATCGGATTTTTTGACGATCTCGTCAAAGAACATCTTAGCCATACGCGCGGCAAGAGAACCTTTTGTAGAACCGGGAAAACTGCGATTGAGATCTCTTCGGTCAGGAAGGTAACGTGAGAGCGAGCTTAGTCCATAGACATTGACAACGGGCACCAAAATCAAGGTCCCTTTGAGTTTTTTCAGGATAGAGAGTTTTTTCAACCTTCGAATGATCTCGATGCCATTGAGTTCATCACCGTGGATGGCAGCACTGACAAAGAGAGTAGGCCCTTTTCTTTTACCACGTACGACATGGACAGGAATCGATGCCGGCAGGTTGTAAAGTTTTGGAAGGTCTATGCTGATATCTTTGACACAACCCCGAGGGATATCAATCCCAAAAATCGTTAAAACATTATCGGGCATCTCTATTTTCCATTATATTGAGTTATTACAGTAAAAAAAAACCGCGTTTAAAGTGTATAATATTATCATATGTACAATAAAAAGGACAGGTTATTGAAAAGTTGATTATTGGTAGGAATGAGTATGTCGCCTTACCGGATTTAAATTTTTTTGATATCGATGCAAAAATCGATACCGGTGCGTATGGAAGTTCAATTCATTGTGAAGCTATTCATCTGAATGATGACGGCACAGTCAGTTTTAACCTTCTTGACGAGACGCACCCTGATTACTGTAAACAACATATCACGATGCCGGTGTTCAAGGTCAAAAACGTTAAGAGCTCAAATGGAAAAATTGAAGAACGTATCTTTGTCAAAACGACTATTGAGATGTCAGGAAGAAGCTATGAAGCAGAACTCTCCTTGACAGATCGTAAAGATATGAAGTATCCTATGTTGATCGGAAGAAAGTATCTTCAGGGTCGTTTTCTTGTCGATGTCTCTTTACAGTACCAGCATACAGAAACGGAAAAGGTTTAAAAAATGAAAGTCTATATATTATCAAGAAACTCATCACTCTATTCTACGCAAAGACTTGTCGAAGCTGCAGAAGCCAAAGGCTGGGATGTACGTGTCCTTGATTATCTTAAGTTCAGTGTTGAAATCATGAAAGGTGAGTTGAAAATCCATTATGATGGCGAAGCACTTCCTGTACCTGATGCTATCGTTCCACGTATTGGAGCAAGTCGAACCTTTTACGGTACAGCGATGGTGCGCCACCTTGAAGTGATGGGGGCATTCAGTGTCGCAGGTTCTCTGGCGATATCACGTTCACGAGACAAGCTGCGCAGTCTTCAGATCCTTTCTAAGTATGGTGTCGATATGCCAAAGACAGTCTTCGCCTCGAATAAGTCCGATGCAAAAGATATTATCAAGTTAGGTGGCGGAACACCATTAGTGCTTAAGATCCTGGAAGGAACACAAGGCGTCGGAGTGGTCCTGGTCGAGACACAAAAGGCGGCAAAATCTGTCCTGGATGCTTTTTACGGGATGGATGTCAACTTGTTGGTCCAGGAGTTCATCGAAGAAGCAGGCGGTTCTGATATCCGTGCGATTGTCGTAGACGGTGAAGTCGTCGGTGCCATGAAACGTCAAGGTGCAGAAGGTGACTTTCGTTCAAACCTGCATCAAGGTGGCAGTGCCAAGGTGCATAAGCTGACACGCAAAGAAAAGTCGACTGCCGTTGCTGCAGCCAAAGCGATGGGACTGGGTGTCTGTGGTGTTGATATGATCGAGTCAAAACGCGGTCCTTTGGTGATGGAGGTCAACTCTTCACCGGGTCTTGAAGGTATTGAAAAAGCTACGGGGATCGATATTGCCGGAAAGATTATGGACTTTATCGGTAAAAATGTCACGCCGGATGATGGGGTGAAAAAACGAAAACGTGCACCAAAGGACAAGATCGGGGCTTAAAAGTCCTTGACATACAAAATGCTGATTCCCTGTCCGGTCTCATGTACATCGACATCAAGTCTGATTGATCGATTGAGACTGTACTGCACAATGACACTTGATACCGTATCGTTCTTATAGAGTACTCTGATATTCTTATTAAACCGCGTTCCTATCTCATAACCCAGTGTACCCTCCTTGTTTGTCAGAATATTGAGTGTGTCTATCTTGACGTTTGTCGTGTCATTAAATATTTGCTTGAGTCCGGTAGCCAGCATTAAAGAGCTTAAAGAGAGCGTTTTGCTCCCTTCTGTTGAGCTGCCGAAGGCTGAAGAGGCCGGTTCATCAAAAAGAATATAGGACATGATATCGTTTTGGCTCATCGGCGGTGTTGATGTCAAGATGATCACGGGCGCACTCATTTTATCGGTAATGTATATCTGAATATCGATCTTGTCAACTGTCTGATACTGCATATTAAGATTCAGATAGGGATTGACAGGGTTGGCCCCGTTAAAGTATATCTCACTCTTGTCAAAATCAAACACCCGTGTTCCGCTTATGACCTGACCCTCATCGATTGTCACTATGCCATAGATACCTAAGGGTGTTCCACTGTCCTGCCACAGTATGACATTAGGTGTGAAACGAAGGTTTATTTCTTTGGTTTTGTAGCGTATCGGCCTTAGTGAATTGATACGGATATTCACAAAACGTTTGACATTGTTGAGGGGCTTGATGTCCTGTATGATAAGTACATCATCGGAAAGTGTGTAATCTGTTTTTGGCTCATAGGTGATTGTGCCATCCAAAAGGGTTATTTCACCTTCTATATGTTGCTCTGCGTTGTTTTTTAGACTTGCTGTTATATCGGCTTTCAGGGTGATGTTCCCTTCTTTACTGTCATAATTGAAGCGATTGCTTTTAAGGTGTAGTTCGCCTTGCCGCTGTGATGGGTCTATCTTTCCACTGACAAGAAGGTTGTCGTAGACCCAAAATTCATCTAGTATCAAGCTGCCGTTCGTATCAAAAGTAATTTGTGAAGGTCGCTGGGAATATATTTTATATCCTTTAATATCAAGGTTATATCGATCGACGGTCAACTTCTCATCGATCAGTGTCGATTCAAGATAGAGGTTCTCTCCCTGATAACTGTTTTGTGTGTCAGCCTGGAAGGTATACCATGGCAGATGAATACGACTTTTGACATTTATGTCATCAGAGAGTTCTATAGTGGCATCAATGCCTGCTTTTGCATCAAAGAGTACTTTCTCATCCGGAGTCTGGTAACCGAGTTCTGACATCAGTTTATGCACGGAAGGTATGGTGGCTCTCAAGGTAAGGCGGGTTGTGTTCATGTCTGTGATTTTGCCATTGGTATCGAAATATCCTGAACCTAGATTACCCCAGCCATTCAAGTAAGCACCTGATTTAAAGAGGGTAAGGTTAAATCGTTTCGCATTGAGGCCAAGGATATTTTGCTCATTGTCTTTGTAATACAGAATGTTCACAGGAGAGAACTGCTCGATCGGGTACTCAGCCCACAGTTTTGATTTCGGTTTGGGTGTCAATGTATTGGAAAGAGAGAAGGCATCTGTACTTATCTCAAAGCCACCTTTATAGACATTGTATAAGCCTTCGGCATCAAATACCCCTTTAAGAGAGAAGGGAGCCACCTGAAGATTTGCATCCGTATCGATTACAATACTGTTCTTACTGAAGAGCTCAGGGAGCGATGGTATGAATGAAAGGGAGAGGCCTTTGCTGGTGGTATGGATATGAAACTGTTCATAGTTGCTTGTAGTGAGTTTAAACTGCAGTGCTCCGGCAGTAAGGTGGCCTCTCATACTCTTTGCATCTCCTGATGCTGTAGCACGGAATTTATCAAAGGGGAGGGCAAGAGGGCTGTCTGTCACTGTCGCGTTCATATCTGTTTTAAAATCGCCTGCAGTACTAAAGATGCCATGATGCATTATCATGGCTCTAAACCCTTCATAGGCAAGTTGGTATCTCGCCTTTAGATCAAAATGATTGGTGTTGGAAAGATAGTTCAGTGTGATATCAGCATTGCTTAGACTGGCGTTATGATCTTTGGGCTTTATCTCTGAAAGGTGTGTTTGAAGTAGGATCTTATCCGCATCAGCTTCTATCTCTATATCGAGTGTTTTTTTAATCATCTCGAAAGAACTGAGATACTCTTCAATAAGGTGTTCTTTTGGTGCTAGTGAACCCTTTGTATAAAGTTTGTTTGAATTGATATGCCCCTGTGCTTTTAGATCACCGTAGGAGGTGGTCAAGACAAGATCGATTTTATTTACATCAAGCATCTCTTGGTAATCGAGTTGTGAAGCAAGCAGGTCAAGCTTGAGACTCTCATCATCAATAAATAGACGGGTGTTTTCAAGTATCAGTTCCGAAAGTGAAAAAGTCGGTATTTCAAAACCATCCGGACTCGCTTTGTCGTGCTGAAATTTATCAGGCACGATCAGGGCATCTGACAGGATAAGCCTTGTAAATTTCGGCCTGGGCCGTAGTAGCATAAAGAGGTTGTATTTCAATTCCAGACGACTAATGGAAACGGCTTCATGGTACTTGATATCATGAAGGATTATACCGTCAAGTAATGAGCCATTAATATGGCTGTAGGAAACCCCATTGTCATTTAACAGTTTTTGAGCCAGGTAGGGTAGTGTCTTCGGATGTGCAGCAATGATGATCCCGGCTGTTGAAAGAGCAAGGAGAAATATCATCAGGTAATAGACGAAGAGGTAAGTGATACGCATCAAAATAGCTCTCCGATATGAAAATGCAGTGCGTACTGTTCTGTCGGGTCTTCAATATCAAATCCAAAGTCTATGGCAATAGCGCCAATAGGTGTAGCATAACGCAGACCGACCCCTGCCGAGTAGTAGCCTTGGTCATAATCAGGATAATAGCTGTTACCTATAAAAGTATTGTCATTGAATATGACACCTCTGAAATTGCCGTAGAGAGGGAAACGGTATTCAGCCGTGGTCTCCAAGACAGAATCAGATCCGATAGGATCCCCCTTAGCGTTCGTTGGGCCAAGCTCACGGTAGCCGTATGCCCTGTTGCTGTGCATACCACCGGTAAAAAAACGATATGATGCAGGGATGTCACCGTCATAGAGTCTAAGTGACCCGAAATCGACTTTAAGAGCAATCACAGAAGGCGAAAGAGAGATGATATATCCGCCTGAGATCAGATACTTGTAATAGGAAGCATCAGAGATTTCGGACTGAAGCGAACCCATTAACTCAGAGCGAAGAAAATATCCCTGTGTCGGATTGAGGATATTATCTCTGGTATCATAGTTCCATTGCAGTTTTGGAGAGAGGACAAAGAGTTTTCCTTCGGGAAAAAGGAGTGAATCGTCACTGTCATAGGTTATTGTGTTGTCAAAGATGAGACTCTCCTGAAACATATGGGGGATGTCTCTTTGTTTGAGATATAGACTTCCGAAGTGACGCTCTTCCCTGAAACCGATGAAGCGTTCATTCTCAAAGCCTATCTCGGCCCCGAAAGAGTCTCTGTTCTCAAGGGGCATGTCAAAGTTGCTCTTTATGCTTTTTTTGATCTCCGTGATCCGGCTGCTGAGGCTGAGTGTTTTCAAATTGCCAAAAAGGTTGCGGTGCTTGATTCCGATCGAGAACATCGCTCCCTCATCACTGCTAATACCCACACCGGTCTGAAAACGGACAGGTTTTTCGTTCTCGGTGATCGTTACGCTGACCGGTGAGACTGTGTTCTGTGACTGTGTATCGATAATGGCCTTGCTTATACCTTCATGTCCGTAAAGACTTTGATAACTCCGACGAACTTCTCTGGTGGAAAAAGGCTCGTTCTCCTGGATATATAAAAGTGAATGGATGATATCAGCATCAATGTGTTCAGATGAAGAGACAGTGATGGGACCGAAATAACATAAATCATTGGGTATGACCTCGTAGTTGAGATAGGCAAGGTGTGTCTCAATATCTACCCAGGCCTTTGCCTCAACCTCTGCATTACAATAGCCTTGATCAGCATAAAGGAGCTTGAGTGCCTTTTTACTTTCATCAAACTTTACGGTGTCAAAAATGTCGCCTTTTTCAAATGGAATAAGTGCATGTATGTCAAGCGTCGATATCCTTGTGATATCGGAAATGCGTACCGGCAGACCTTCTTCTATGGTGATAGTGATCTTTTTGTTGTCAAACGTATGGGTGAGTGTTGTATGAAAAAAACCTTTGGAGCGGTAGAAGTTTTTGATGGTATCAACTAACAGGACAGCTGTATCAGGGCTTAGCGCTGCCTCTTTTTTCCAAAACTCATAGACATAAGGCTTATCGAGGTTTATTGCAGTGTAGAGTTCACGTTCATCTATTTCCGTATTCCCTTCAAAAATGACAGGAAAGAGTTCTGCAAACACAACGGTGGCAAAACAAAACAAAAACATACCTATGCGTTTCATATGGAACCTTCTATCAGCAGGGCGTTAAGGGCAAAGTCAATTTTTAATGCCGTTATATATGAGACCTATCACCTCTCCGTCTTGAGATGCCATATATAGAAAACAAGCGAGGTGATGATCACCAGAGATAGCATCAATGTGACGGCACTGAGTGTTCCGGAACTTCCTTCTGCAAAAGGAAGGCCGCTGGTGTTCATGCCGAAAAAACCGACGACAAGGTTCAATGGCAAAAAGATAGCTGATATGATAGTCAAAAAATAGATCAGGCGATTCATCTTCTCATTGGTCCGCGCGCTGTAGAAGCTGTAGAGGTAATCAAGCTTAGAAAGCTGCAATGCTGCGGCGCGCTTGGTCCGGTCAATATGCTCATGCAGGTCCACATAATGATTGACGGGAAAGTTCTCTGTCTTCTCGTAATACTCAATGAACCGTGTCAGTGTGTCGGAAGCGTGTATAAGCACACGTTCGATACGAAGGATATCACGTTTCAGACCAAGCCAGTCTGTCATGAAACTATCGATGTGCTTGTCCAGATAGAGGGTCTCCTCCATATCTACAGTCAGGTCTTGATATTTTACAAAAGAACTCAAGAGGCGATCGGCCACTTTGTCCACAACAGCGTGAGGACCATCAAAACGTCCTTTGAGTTCTTTGAACACCTTTTCTTCTCTGTCATAGGTATAGCTGTGTTCGGGAGTGATAATAAATCCCATTGAGCGGATTTCAAGTACATTGCCTATGACAGGAAGACGCAGGATGAACATATCGTATCCTTCATTCTCATCAAAGATAGAAGGGTGCAGTTCATTGCGAAGATCTTCAAGGTGAAGATTGTCGATTAATCTTTCCAGATGTTCCATTTTTTCCCCATTTGATTAGTCATATATTGTAGCGAAATAGAGTATAATTTCTCAAATATTAAAGGATAAATATGAGGCAATATTTTACGCTGAAGAAAGCACCTGTGTTTATTAAGTTTTTTATTACACTTGTGTTGTTTCTTATGGTCAAAGACCTTGGACAGATCACCTCGTTTTCAAAGCTGGCTGTTGCACTGTTGGAGTTTATTATTATCCTGGAACTCGTCCGAATGCTTGTGGAGTTTCTTTTCAGTGACGAGAACCGTATAAAATTGCGGTTGATGATAGATTCGACGATTGTCTTCTTCATACGGGACATACTGCTTATTGTCACGGATAAGTTTGACTTTGCGAAGATAGCCTCAATATTGGGTATTATTACCGTTTTGTTTATCTTTCGGTATATTACGATGAGGTTTAGCCCGGAGAAGATTGAAAAATGATCCAAGCAATTCATGGCATTGAAGGAGTAGGAATATGACATACAGTATCGCATGGAGTGTCGTGACTGTTCTCCTGACCTATGTCAGTGTACGGTTGTTCAAACGTATCCTGAATAAAATTGCAAAACGAAAAAGTGTCTCTGACAAAAGACTCTTTTATGTTGAAAAAGTGTTTGAAGTCCTTTTTGTATTGACTGCCCTGGTCGCTTTGGCATTTATCTGGAGTGTCGACATGAAAGGGGTGTCTGTTTTTGCCTCATCGATTTTTGCCATTATCGGGGTAGCTTTGTTCGCACAGTGGTCAATACTGAGCAATATCACAGCCAGTATCATCATATTTTTTACCTTTCCAGCGCGTGTCGGGGATAAGATAAGAATCATCGATGCTGATAATACGATAGAGGGAACGATCAAAGAGATAGCCCTGTTCCAGATCGAATTAAGAGACAATGAAAATAACATTGTCATGTATCCAAACAACCTGCTGCTTCAAAAGCCTGTTGTCAAGATAGGATAGGCCTTTATCAGAAAATAGAGAGACCCGTCTTTGTCGTAAAGAGTTCAAGTGCCATCGTTCCTACAAGGGAATTTCCTTGAGCGTTAAGTCCCGGAGACCAGACACAAAGGCCCATTGTCTTGGGGATAACGGCAACAATACCTCCTCCAACACCACTTTTCCCCGGTAAACCGACATGAAAGGCAAAGTCTCCTGAAGCATCATAATGTCCGCAGGTGAGCATAACGGCATTGATACGCTTAGCCTGCTGCGCAGTGATAAAGACTTCCTGTGTGATGGGGTCTTCACCGTGATTTGCCAGATAGAGCATTGCCCGTGAGAGCATCTTCGTGTTCATCTCGATGGCACAATGTTTGAAGTAGGTCTGTACGACCTTTTCAACATCATTGTCAAGGTTGTGAAAACTCTTCATAAGGTTTGCCAGGGCCAGATTCCGGAACCCGTGCTCCATCTCCGAGGCGGCGACGATATCATTGGAGGAGATCGATGGTTCATCCGAAATAGAGCGAATGAAGTCCAAAATATTGTCAAAGGTGTCTGAAGCACTGCCATAATGGCTTATCAGTGAATCGGTCACATTGATCGCACCGGCATTGATAAAGGGATTTCTGGGCTTTCCATGTTCATACTCAAGCTGGACAAGAGAGTTAAAGGGATTACCTGAAGGCTCATGGCCTATTCGTTTGTAAAGGTCTGTACTGTAGAAGTTCAGTGCCAGTGTAAAACTGAACACTTTTGAGATACTCTGTATGGAAAAAAGGGTGTCTGCGTCTCCGACGCTGTATTGAGTTCCGTCAAAAAGTGTCAACGACATGGCAAACTGCTCAGGATTAACATTGGCGAGTGCAGGAATGTAATCAGCCACTTTCCCACTGTTGAGATAGGGGATGATCTCGTGGGAAATCTCATCAAGTATCGATTGGTAATCCATGGCTGCCTTCCTAGTAATATGCTGCGATAATGGCATAACAGACAAAGAACATCAGATGTGATATCCCCTCGAAATAGTTGGTCTGTCCATCACCGGTTGTTTTCCATGCCAATATGATGGTCACAATCAGTGCACCGATCTGAAGCGGGTTGAAATCCAGCATCAAGTTGATACCGGAGAGATATGCCAGTCCCATCAAAATAGGCACGGTCAATAAAATAGAGACGGTTGATGCACCCATGGCGATATTGACGACACGCTGGATCTGATCGTTACGTGCCGCTTTGACGGCGGTAAATATCTCGGGCGAGACACTGATAACAGCGATGATAAGACCGGCAAGACCGGCAGATATACCAAAGTCATTGGCCATTTTGATTCCGTCAGCCGCAAAGACTTCTGCACCAAAAGCAATGAGTGCGATCAGGACGAAGATAACAAAGAGGTTTGAGAGGTTGTTGAAACGTTCAAAAATGTAGACCCTGGAATCATTATCTTCTTCTTCGTCAGAAGACTCCTGCATCTTTCTTTTTATCCTGAAGATACGGCTGCGTGCAGTTGCCTGAAAAAAATGGGTGTGTGTGCGTGTTTGAAAGACGAAGATGACAATATATAATATCATCAATGCAATTGAGATAAGTATGCTGACATCTCTGATCGTCTCATTCCCGTGTTCGGTCTGATCGAGAATACCCGGTACCAGCAAAGCGGCAGACGTTACGAGGAGGATCGTCGTGTAGGTGCTTGATGTTTCCTTGTTGTGCTCCTGTTCTACAAACCGAAGGCCGCCGATAAAAACGGCCAGTCCAAGAAGTACATTCATGTCGACGATGACGGCAGAGATAATACCGCCTTTGACGGTTTCGATGACTTCAGGAGAGTGTAGTGCTTCAAGTAAGATGATATAGAGCAGTATGATCTCGACGATAACGGCGCTGAAGGTCAACACAAAACTTGCATAAGGTTCCTGCAAACGTTCAGAGAGTATCTCGGCGACCTCGGATACAGTCATCGACAAGGCGGCAATACCTGCTGCGGCAAAGAGTGTGGCAGTATAACCGTATCCGCTTTTGTGCAGGAGAATACTTACGAGAATAGAGAGTATACCGACAAGGATATCCCAATAGTTCTGCAGCCAATGGCTGGTCTCTTCTTTAAAAAGTCTCATCATATATGTTTCCATTCAAGGATTATAGTGAAATAATCATCAGAAGGAGATAGATTATGATGTTTTTTTGATTTTGCATCATGTGGACTCTGGATGGATATACATAAGTTTGAGCAGCTCCAGCATTTTGGCAACGGACTCGACAGAAGCGGTCTCTGCGGTGGTATGGTATCCCGTAGTGGGTATCTGCAGTGTGGTGCCCTGTATGGAACCCTCGCTGGCTGCAATAATGCGTCCCATCTCGGTACTGCCCAGGGAGTTCTCTTTTTTCCCTTCGGCAAGGCGTTTTTCATTCTCTGTTTTTAAATAGGTATCCTTATAGCTGTGGGTGATGTTGAGCCTGGAACAAAGGGCTTCTATCTCTGTGTTCAAAGGTGAATCAAATGTCGCATTGGCATCGCAATGACGCAGGACAAGGTGCTGGCTTTCGGCTTCTTCTCGTGTAGGGTAGGGACTGGTGTCAAGCACAAGAAGACGGTCAGTGCTCTGATTAAAGCGGCGAAACCACTCCAATAGAAAGCGCCAGCTCTTGCCGGACTCTTCCTGTGCAGTAAAGAAGGCTGTCCCTTGATAGCCGGATTTATAAAGATAGATGATGACTGCAGCACTGATGACATTATCCAGTTGTGCAGACAAGAGACCGCTTTTATTATCCAAAGTGTCGACAAAAGCGACAGGGGTTCCCGGTAAAAGATGCTCAAGCCCTTTGACTTCAAAGACAAGGTTCTTGCGTCGTTCACATATATAAGCATTATCGATCACACCTAAGCCAAGATAGCTTCCTGACCAAGGTTCATAGGCTTGAACAGACTGCTGTTTAAACCGTTCTACAATTGACATATAGGTCTGTTCGGCTATAGAGTCTCCGGTAAGATCTCCACGGTTTTGAGTCATGAAGGCGGCATACTGAAACTCATTGGGACCGGTACAGATCAGTCCATGCCGATCAATGTGTGCAGAGAGCATTCCCTTGTCAGGATCGTCACCCTGGGCGACAAGTAAGCCTTCATAGAGTGTGGTCTTTATACCTATCTCGTCCAGTTCACGTTTTAAAGAAAGAAAGAAGGGGTGTTCTGCCCCGACGACAGAGGGTCTTCGAATAAGATGCTTGAGAATGTCCAGGAACCCTCTGTAGGGTTTAAGTGTCTCTTTCAAGTAGGTTTCCTTATATTGAAATGGCAATGAATCCGATGGTGTCTTCATCGCCTGCTTTCTTACCAATAAACAGTATATAACTATACACCTTTTTTCTCTGTTTTACAAAGAAAATATCGAGTGTGTATATAAACAGTCACTCTGCCTCTAATCTCTGAAGACGGGCTGTGGCTATAGATTAAAGTTGTCCGTGCAAAGCGATAAAAAGGTTGTATAATTCCAAGATATCACAAGTCTATAAGGGCAGGCGGAAATCAGGCCGTTTTTGTGCAGTCTGTTGTGAGAGCCATAAAAGAGAACAAGGAGAATATATGCGAAGATCAGTAGATGAACTTATCGAGGCAATCGACGCAAGTGTTCAGAACTATAGTGAGAGTGACGGAACGAATATCCACCCTTATGATATTGCAGAAGAACTGCTTGAACTGCGTGGATATGATGAATCACTCTATCTGGAGAAGCTTTCAGCACTGCCTGAAGAGTTAAAAGCCCTTGTTCTTATTGAACTTCCAAAACATTGTCATGAAGAGGTACTCGATTTTTTCACTCCCGAAGAGATAGCCGGACTGACAAATATTCTCGATACGGATGATGCCGCGGAGCTGATACGAAATTTTGAAGAGGTCAATGAAGTCGCGGCAGACGAAGTGCTGCAAAGTCTTCCGGATGAAGACAGGCAGACGCTTGAATCATTGATCTCTTATGGTGAATATGAAGCCGGTGCCTATATGCAGACTGAGCTTTTCAGTGCTTCTGTAGGTGAGCAGATCGGTGATTCGATCCGTAGACTCAAGCGTCTGAAAGCAGCGAAAGAGCTGGATAATATATCGCAGGTCTACATCGTCGATGAAGTCGGTGTGTTTTTGGGTTCAATCCCGCTTGAAGACTTGATTCTGCTTGGACCAAAAGAGGCGTATGCAGAGCTGGTCAAAGAGGGTGTGAACTCAGTCTGTGTCAAGGCAGTTGATGATATTCATGAAGTGGTGGAGATAGCATCGAACTATGATATGGGTGTTGTCCCCGTCGTCGACCTTGAAGGCAGGCTTCTGGGACGTATCACTTCAGATGACATTTATGATATTATAGAAGAACGTGCGACCGGTCAGCTCTACCACCTCGCAGGGGTGAATGAGGAAGCAGAGCAGGTTGAAAGCCTGTTCCATATTGGTAAGCACCGTGCCTTTTGGTTGGCCATCAACCTCGCTACTGCCATTGCTGCTTCGTTTGTCATCAGCATGTTCGATGCGACGCTTCAGTCACTCGTCGCACTGGCGATATTAATGCCTATTGTGGCCTCAATGGGCGGAAATGCAGGTACCCAGACACTGACGGTAACGGTACGCCAGATGGCGCTTGGAGATATCAGTGGAGGCGATGCCAGGGAGACCATCTTCAAAGAGGTCTATCTCGCATTGATGAACGGTCTTGTCTTTGCACTTGTTATCGGAGGGATTGCCTATGTATGGTTCTCTATGCCTATGCTTGGTGTAGTGATCGCGTTATCCATGGTTATCAATCTTCTTTCAGCAGGCCTTTTTGGGGCACTTATCCCTATTTTGCTTAAAGAGGCCGATATTGACCCGGCTGTCGGCTCTTCTGTTTTATTGACAACAGTGACCGATATTGTCGGGTTTTTCAGTTTCTTGGGATTGGCCAGTGTCATTCTTCTATAAGAGAGTTCAATACAATACACGAGCCTGTTATAGGCCTCATGTGATGAATATACAGGGATATTTGTTATGAAAAAAGAGATGGAACTTGTTTCCTTTTACCTGCCGACCCCTTATACACGCGACGATATCGAACGTATACTGGGTGTAAGTCTCACCAAAAGCATCGAAGCGACCTATTATGTAGAGATAGATGACAAAATGATCATGTATACACAGTTTAATGTCTTGACGATGATTAACTGGTCAAGGGAAGAGATAGTTGATGCTTTAAAGTTACTCGGAGTTGATGATGCGGAGAACTTTGATCAGAATGGTCTGTATCAGGAGTACCCGGTTTGCATAGATAACTCGCTTCCTGTGAACTTTACCCTCGATAATGAGACGATCACATTGAAAATGTATTCGCATGTCAGTATGACGATCATTGCCCATGTCATCTCGCAAAGTGTCGCACTGGGACTCTATGAGCAAAAGCTTTCGGACTATTACGAGAAGAGCCGTAAACTCATCGATGCGGCAGATACATTTTCTATTTTCAAGCGTACAAGGCTGGCACGCTTTGCCAAACAGTTGGTGTTGATACGTCATGACATGCTGATCGAACTCTACCTCTTGGACAAGCCGAACATATTATGGGATAATGAAGATGCTGAGCTGCTCTACAACAGGCTTGCTTATGCCCTTGAACTTAAGGACCGTTTTGATGTCGTGGAGTATAAACTCAATAATATCAAAGATGATATCGTGATGGTCATGGATCTAACTAACCATAACCACAGCTCTTTTCTTGAATGGATTATTATTGTCTTGATCGCGGTAGAGATCTTAATGGGTCTGTACGAGTGGTTTGGACCGGGGATTGGACATTGAAGTCAGCGTAGCCTTTTACTGGCTAAGCTGTTTGTGTAAAGAGTTTAGGTCTCCAAGTACATTAATATTGGTTATCTTTCCATTTTTAAATTGAAAAAAAGAAGCCCCTGAATAACAGATGCGATTACCGCTTGGCTTATAATTGAAAACGGGCCCTTCATGTGTACCCGTATAGGTCACATACACAGCAGCCATGTTCCCTTCAACGACAGTCATCTCTGTCGCATGATAAAGGTTCGGAAATGCTGTGATGATCATTTTGGCATAATCCAGAAAACCTTCTATGCCGTTAGCTGTGATGTCCAATGAACCGCGGAATCGGATATCCTTGTCAAGCAGTTTCTCTGCTTTTTCAAAGTTTTGTTCATTCCACATATCATAATAGGCACGGATCAGCTCTTTGTTGTCCATTGTTTTCCTTAGTCTATATAAGATCTTTTATGAGGGAACTTTTCGATAGAAGCATACTCATCATCTTCCCAATCATCGTATTCGTCATACGCATCATAATCTACAGTGAAGAGTTTTTCGTAACCTCTTTTTTGAAGTTCATCATCGATAATCTCACTGTTAAAGCCTTTGTTTTCACAAAGTTTTACGATGTCGGCAATCACTGCCTCATCAACGCCGTTCAATTCCATCTCTAATGTAATATCAGAAATTTTCATTGTGTCCTCGATAACAAATAGTAAGTAAATCTGCAAGAGAAAACGTTTGATAGAAGATATCAAACACAGCCAAATTAACATGAACACCAAGCAGTGCTCCAATACGACTCATCGGCTTTTTTCCAATATATCCAAGCCGTCAATCTGAGTTCCTAATTATACACCTTTTTTTACAGAAAATATTTGTAAAATTTTATGTATTGAGCTTGTTGTTTGTCCGATTGTTCTGTTCTGTTTGCAGAAGAGGGCAGAATGTGCCCCTGTTGTCTACTATTTAGGTATTTCTTGGAATATGTTTGAAGGTGTTTCTTTGACATGTAGATCAAGCTGTGGAAACGGGATCTGAATGTTGTTCTTGCGCAATGCATTGTATATCAGGATAAGAAAGTCAGACTTGAGTGCATTCGGACGGAACTTACTCGCCCATTCGACCCAGACCAAGAGTTCAAAATCGACACTGCTGCTGTTCATCGCCACCATCCAAACTTCGGGTTCTTTGTCCGGAATGTTTTTGATGTAGATCAATTCACTCTGTTTTAACTCGTCCAAAACGGCTTTCTTGACATCTTCGACTTCTGTACCGTAGGCAACGCCAAAAGGGATGTGAATTCTGCGTGTCTTGTCCTCAAGGGTCCAGTTGATAACATTGTTCTGGATAAATGAGGCATTGGGAACGACGATATCAACATTGTCAAAGGTCTGTATTGAGGTGGAACGAATGCGCATATCAGTTACGCGTCCGCGCAAGGTGTCACTTAGCTCAATCGTATCACCGATACGTATGGTACGCTCAAACATCAGGATGATACCTGCTATGAGGTTTGAGACGACGGTCTGCAGACCAAAACCGACACCGATTGAAAGGGCACCGGCAATGAGTGATATTGAGGTCATATCGATTCCGATACTTGATATGGCGATCATCACACCAATGAAGACGATAAGATAATACCCGATATTCGATGTCAGCCGGATAGACATCTGACTCATATCCGGCCAACGGTTTGATATACGTATGATCCATTTTCTATAGAAGCTTCCGATAAGAAAACTGATGATGATAAGAAAGAGGACCTTGGTAAGGCTAAAGAGGCTGATCGGCTGTTCATTGAAGACAAAAAGAGTAGAGAAGAGATACTCTTTGAGTTGTACAAGACTTTCTTTGAGCTCATGCTGAGTCGCACCGAGGAAGAGCTTGGCACTTCCAAAAACATCTTTGGCTATATCTTTCAGGACCTCCTTGTGTTTTTCAAAATAATCACGCTGTTCCTGAGAGAGACCCTTCATGTTCTCTTCGATGGCAGCAAGAAGATCAAAAAAGGCCTTGTTCTTCTTGGCCTGTAGCAGACAGACCGATTTGTAGGTCATGAGCACAATCTTGTTAAGTAAAGCTTCTTCAAAATCATCAAGGACCTGGGTCCAACTTTTTTGAAGTATCTCGGCGTTTTTAGGATTGTCTAATACCTCTTTTTCCCGTTCGATCTCGAGAAAGATCTTCTTCTTTCCCAACTTTAAAATTTTGTTTTGTGCAACTTCTATCTCTTCATCAAGATTTTTGATAAGAGGGCACTTCACAGATGGCAGGGCGTATATGACTGTATCGATGAGTTGCGCATCATGTGCTTTGAGCAGCTTTTCCTTTATTTCATTGTTTTGTTGCTGTGTTTTGTAGTATGCAAACTGTAATTGGTAAGAGAGCAAGTGTGGCTTTTCATCCTGTGTGATGTTCTCGATCTGGTTTTTTGTATAAGAGATCTTGGATTGAAGACGTTCGATAGAATCATGATATCTTTCTGTACTCAGACGAAGGTTGGCCAGGAACTTGATGGCATCCTGAAAGCTGTCTTGTGAAATGTTTTCTTTACCCTTGATGGTGTCAATATTATATTCATGAATGGAAACCTTCTTCTCAAACTCGTTTTGAAGCCTTTCCAACAATACTCTTTGTGTCTTAAGTATCTCTTTGTCTTGAGCCGAGGTGTTGATCTGGGCAGAGATCTCTTTGTAATAAGCGCCTCTGTTCTCACCTTCAAAAAGCTTTGTGTCGATCTCTGCAGAAAAAAGGGCGGAGGTCAGCAGTAAAAATAAGAGTGTATGTTTCATTATAGTCCCAAGTTTATAGATATTGTGTCAGCACCTGTGCCAAAAGGTGACTGTCAATAGGTTTTGAAAGATGCGCGTTCATACCTGATTCAAGGTAGTGATCGATATCCTCCTTCATTACATTGGCGGTCAAGGCGATAATTGGTATGTTCCTATGCGGATAGTTTGATTGACGTATATGTTCTGTTGCCTCAATGCCGTTCATATTGGGCATATTGATATCCATTAATATGAGATTGTAGTCTGGGCATTGTTTGAATGCTTCTACGGCCTCCTTTCCATCTTCAACGAGGCTGTAGGTCAGACCCATCTCATCCAATAGGAGGGTAAGAAGAAGCTGATTTGTCTTGTTGTCTTCTGCAACGAGGATATGCCCTTGAAGTGCAGGTACGGCGTCATCGTGTTCATGTTTTTCCAGGGTGCAGATTTCAGGCGCCTTGATGGAAAAAGAAAAAGTACTTCCTTTGCCAAGTTCACTTTCAAGGTAGATCTCTCCGTCAAGCAGCTCGATAAGCTTTTTTGAGATACTCAGCCCTAAACCGGTTCCTCCATAGTTCCTTGTGGTAGATACTTCGGCTTGTTCAAAGGGATTGAAGATACGTTTTTGTGCTTCTTCAGAGATGCCTATTCCTTCATCTTTTACGGCTATGATAAGGTGGTCATCTTCTCGTTTTAGGTCGATTGTGATTGTCGAGTTCTCAGGTGAGAACTTTATAGCGTTGGAGATCAGGTTGGAAAGGATCTGTTTTAAACGCAAGGAGTCGGTATATACATGGGAATGGAGCTTTTCTGGATACTCAAAATGCAGATCAATCTCTTTTGAGTCGCTGATGGACTTAAAAAAAGTGATCAGCTGTTCAAGGTGTTGATGAAGATCGAAGTCGGTAGGCTCGATTTTCATACTCCCGTCTTCGATCTTGCTGAGATCAAGAATATCATTGATCACGACAAGCAGGGACTTTGAGGAGGTGTGGATGATATCAAGATAATCTTTTTTCTTGGGATCGGTCTCCTCTTTTTGAAGTAATTCGATAAAGCCCATAATACCATTTAGGGGTGTACGTATCTCATGGCTCATATTGGCCAGAAAACGGCTCTTTGAGCGGTTGGCATTCTCGGCTGCCTCTTTCGCTTCGATCAGGCTCTGTTGGACCAGTTTAAGTTCAGTGATGTCTTGAACCGTCCCCTGTGTCAGTAGAGCTTCTCCTGTATCGGAATAGACGGTTTCACCGCGTTCGATGACATATTTGATACGACCGTCTTTCATAAGAAGGCGATGTTCGATGTTATAAGAGGTTTTGTTCTCAAGAGAAGCACTAAAGGCCTGGTTGACCTTTTCGACGTCATCAGGATGAATACTGTTTAGAAAGCCTTCATAGGAGGGTTTGAAATGCTTGGGGTCGATCTCGAAGATCTTGTAGATCTGATCAGACCATAATAAAAGGCCGGATCGGGCTGAAAGGGACCAGCTCCCTATGTTTGCGATACGCTGGGCTTCGTTGAGTCTGTTTTGGCTCAGGTGAAGGTCCTGGGCAATGCGTTTGCTTTCTGAGATATCTTTGGCAACACCGATATAACCTGTAATGTTGCCATTATCGTCACGTAAGGCAGTGACAGAAAGAAGAACGGGTTTGTGCTCACCGCTTTTGGTGATATAGGTCCATTCATATTCATTGGGAAGCCCAAGCTCTGTCTTGATGACAAAGACCTTAAATCCCGGCTCTACATTTTGTTCCAGCTCGGCGGAGAAGAGTTGTGCCCGTTCAACAACCTCAGATTCAAGGTGAAAGAGTGCAGGGGTCATACTGCCGACAAGTTCTTCGGCCTGATAGCCCAGGAATCTTTCTGCTGCTTTATTGAACTTGGTGATGACACCTTCTGTGTCTGTAGCGATAAGTAGATGGTCGACATTGTCAAAGATAGCATCAGTTAAAATCGTTGTGTTGTCTTTCACCTGCGGAACCTCTTGTGTGTCTGGAGAAAATAAGATGACATTGTGGTTTTAGTTTACACCGATTTGGCTTGTATAAACATAAAGGTGTCCTATCGTTGGAGGGTATCGGATATATATCCGAAATCGCTCAAGGGCAAGGATAAGGTGCTAAAGCCCTTTTTTAAAGTGGATCAATGCTTTTTGTACAGCCTCTTTATGTCTGATGATAGGTTTTGGGTAACCAGGCAGAGTATGCTCAAACAGTGCCTCTTCATCATGCAGGAGTTTCGCTTCGACTGTGTTAAGCATAGGACAGTAGGCTTTGATGTAGCAGGCTTCTTTGTCAAACTTCTTACTTTGAAGATAGGGGTTGAAAATACGAAAATAGGGTTGCGGGTCTATACCTGTACCGGCACTCCATTGCCATGAGAGAATGTTGGATGCCGCGTCATAATCAAGAAGGTGCTTTGCGAAGAAGGTCTCTCCCCATTGCCATGGAAGCAGAAGGTCTTTTGTGAAAAAAGAAGCACATATCATGCGAACGCGGTTATGCATATATCCGGTCTGTAAAAGTTCATTGACACCGGCATCGACAATAGGAACACCTGTATTTGCCTCACAAAAATCTGCATATCTTTTTTTATCGGGGATACCTTCAAAACTGTATTTGTAGTTCTCTTTTTCAACACGCGGAAAATGGTAGAGGAGATAGGCGTAAAACTCTCTGAAGACAAGTTGTCTGAAAAAAGGCTCTGTGGGAATACCTGCTCTCTTTTGAGTGCTTAAAAAGCGCAAGAGATCACGGATGGAAAGTGTGCCGAAACGCAGATGAAGACTAAGTTTTGAAGTGCTGTGAAGGTAGGGAACATCTCTGTGCTTTTCATAGTTTTGCAGATCAAAAGTGTTTAATAGCGTATGGGGATCCTCATGTGGGCAGGGCACAGACCTGAATCCGATGGAAGCAATCTCTATCTTGCGGGTCTCTTGCTGCTCACTTCCAAGGTGAGTGATACCATCATAATCACTTGGGTAGAGTGTCTGTTCGACAAAAGGGTGGCTTTGCAGGTGTGCCTTCGTGAAGAGAGATTTTGCTTTCTTGTAAAAAGGGGTGAAGACGAGATAGGGTGTATGGTCTGGTTTGAGTATCTCGTCGGGTCTGAAGATATAGGTGTCGTGCACATAATTAAACGGCAGGATGTGAGAGACTTTGCGGTCCCTGTCTCTGGCGTAAGTATCATAGTCGCCACTGGCTGCGACTTCATCAAAACCAAGTGCAGCGAGGGAGGTGAAGACTTCGATCGGATCTGCAAAAAAGAGTTTAAGATCAAGCCCTTTTTGCTGAAGTTCTTCTTTTAGTTTGAGTACATGAAAGAAGATGAATGAGATGCGTCTATCCTCTCTATCAAGCGGTGTCAGGATGTTTTTATCAAAGATAAAGATCGGCAAGACCTCTCCACCCAATGCCAAGAGAGGGTTGTCTGAAACCCTGAGATCGCGTCGAAACCAAAGAATGCGTCTCATGGCTTCACACTATTGATATGAGAGCGCAGGGCTAACTCTTTAGGGTAAGGCTGTAAAAACTTTTGACCGAGTATATATGTCGCATTATATTTATGGGCAAACATATAGAGTGTGCTCAGCGGGGTGATAAGTGGTATTATCTTTGCAGCATAGTCTTTGATCTGTTCATGCAGTGTCTGCTTTTCAACATCCAAAAGATCGTTTTTCACAAAACCAGCCATATGTTCCAGAACATTACGCGTCTTGCCGATGCTGCTTTTATATGAGATGGTCTTTTTAAAGAGATATTCATACTCTTTAAAGATGTGCTCTGCATTCTTTTTGTCATGTGTGCCGATGAGCCGGCCAAGCCTTCGATAATTGATCTCATCTTTTGACTGCAGCATGAATTTATAGGATTGGTGAAAATCCACTAATGACTTGATGCCGTTATAGGAATGTTTTAACTGTTCAAAATCATCATAGGCAAAGAGTTGCATGATAAAGTTCTCTCTCAGCCAGGGATCATTTAATCGTCCCTCTTCCTCCATCGGTAAAAGAGGGAAATGCTCCTTGCATAAACGCGCGAAAATTCCGTCTTCTTTCCCCTCCGCAAAACCATTGGGCAGATAGGCTTTGGCACTTTTAAGACCGCAGCTTGGTGATTTTGATTTGAAGATGATACCGCACAGAGGCTCGTTTTTTATCCGGTCAAGATCATCATGTGCAGCCTGCAGAAGCGTGGACGTTAGGTCTGAGCCGTCTTTGTTGGACTGAATGATAATCGTGTTTTGTTTATCGTGTACCATCCTCACTGAGGCTCTTGGACTTCCAAAGGCAAGGTCTTCAGGACAAAAAGGGATAAACTGGGCATATCGGCTGAGCTCATCGGTGATAAAATGGTCATGTTTATGTCCACTGTCAAAACGGACTCTGTTTCCCAAAAGACAGGATGAAACGGCAATTTTCATTTTAAAATATCCTTGAGAGCATCAGAGATATTATGATGTGAAAAGACAAATCCAGCATCAAGTAGTGCTTTGGGATAGACCTCTTTAGAGCCTGTCAAGACGGATGCCGCTTCACCGTACATGATGTTCAAGACAAACTTTGGGATAGGCAGGATGGTTGGCCTGTGCAAGGCTTTACCAAGGGCTTTTGTTAGAGTATAGTTAGTTACAGGAGTTGGAGATACGGCATTGAAGATACCTGTAAGTTTGTTGTCTATAACAAAACGATAGATACGAACAAGGTCTTCGATATGTATCCAGCTCGTCATCATATCCCCATTTCCAATGGTGCCTCCCAGCCCGAGACGAAAAGGTGTCAGCATCTGGGCAAGTGCGCCTCCACCTTTTCCCAGGACAACGCCAAAACGAAGGATAGTTGTCGGTTTGTCACATAGCAGAGCTTCCTGCTCCCACTGGTAAGCGAGTTCACCTAAAAAATCATTTGAGATCTTTGTGCTGGACTCATCACAAGGAAGATCATCGGGATAGACCCCAATAGCAGAGGTTGATATAAAATGCTTGACATTGCTTTGATTGACAGCTTTGACAAGTTCGCGTGTTGTCTCTATCCTGCTTTTTAAAAGTGTCTGCTTGTAGGGATCACTCCACCGTTTGATGATGGGTGCCCCTGCAAGATTGATCACAATATCGGTATCTTTGAGTTTTTTGAGCATGCTTGAGTGATCATCAT
Source organism: Sulfurimonadaceae bacterium (assembly GCA_041572615.1). GTDB lineage: Bacteria > Campylobacterota > Campylobacteria > Campylobacterales > Sulfurimonadaceae. The sequence continues at coordinate 33,100 of JBFFSC010000001.1, read as the reverse complement.
GACGTGAGATGACAGTACAGTTATTAAAGGACTCTTGCAGAGCTGTTCCTACGAAACCACTGGCTCCTGTTAATGCAACTTTCATTGTATACTCCTGTATTGAGTTTTATAATCAAACAACCCTTGAGAGTTCATCAAGTATCTTGATAAGCTGTTCAGGGCGCATCGTATAAGGGTTGAAAACACCACTGTTTGAATGTCTCTGTATGATATCGTTATAGGCATGTTTGTTCATTAAAGACAAATGCCAGTCATCAAAATAGCGGTCTTGAATCTCCTCTTTACTGATCAGTTCGATATGGTCATGCCGCTGGTCTAAAATGATTTTTCTATAGAGGGCCTCTACCTGTTCCTTGCTACCTTCAAGGCACTGGATAAAATAGTTCTGACCATAGACCAATACCCCTGTGATGCTATTGTCTTTGTTATGCTTGAAGGAGACATCGAGGATGGCTTTTGTCTCGTTGAAATCAATATCGTTTGCCTGACTTACATAGATCAACCGTATCATTACAGACCTCTATACATCTTTGTTCATATTTCTCTATTGTTTAGTATATCTATTTTTTATACGGTTTAATAGTCCTAATTTGTCGGTTAGATACTAATGCAAAGAGATGCTTCACACACATGGAGAACTTGTGTTTTTTGCTAAAATACACTCATTTAATGCATAAAGGGTGAGTATGGCAACAGGTTTTTTCGCAGTATTTGATGATATTGCACTGCTTTTGGACGATGCCGCGGCTATGAGTAAAATTGCGACGAAGAAGACGGCCGGTGTTCTCGGTGATGACCTTGCTGTCGGCGCAGAGAAGGCATCAGGGTTTTCTGCTTCACGTGAGCTTCCTGTCCTGTGGGCTATTACTAAAGGTTCTTTCAGAAATAAACTGATTGTCCTGCCTATCGCATTTTTATTGAGTGCCTTTGCACCATGGATCATTATCCCTATACTCATGTTGGGTGGTCTTTATCTGGCCTTTGAGGGAGCTGAGAAAATATATGAGTATTTTGTTCCTCACGCAAGTATCAAGGAACGCGCTGACTCACTGTCTGAAGAAGAATTTATGGAGTACGAGGCCAAGAAGGTAAAGTCTGCTATTTTGACAGACCTTATCCTGTCCATCGAGATCATCGTCATTGCATTAGGGACCGTGCTTGAAAAGTCTTTACCGATACAGGTTATCGTTGTCTCTTTTATTGCAGTTATAGCGACCATCGGTGTCTATGGTTTTGTCGCACTTTTGGTACGGATGGATGATATCGGGCTTAAGATGATAGAGATAGCAGGCGGAGAAAAGAGAGGTTTACGCGTGCTCGGAAAGGCTATGGTTTCTGCTTTGCCAAAACTCATCAAGCTATTGAGTTTCGTCGGTACAGCAGCAATGCTTCTTGTGGCAGGGGGGATTTTTATTCATAACCTTCATGAATTGCATGAATTATTGGACTTTATGCCGATGCTTTTGGCTGAGTTGATGACAGGTGTTGTTATCGGTTTTACCGTATTGATAATAGAAAAGAGCGTGGTGAAAATAATCAAAGGTTGAATTTTTACCGTAAAAGAGCTTTAATTGCCGCCTGTGACAGCTGAATTAAGTCTTTTTAAATGTGGATATGACTATTATTGTTTAAGATTTATAAAGGTACATTGAATGTCGACAAATTTCTACCTTGCCAGACAACCGATCTTAGACAAACAGCAGAAGATCATGGGCTATGAACTGTTGTACCGTGATAGCGAACGTAGCGCAGCCTATGCAAATCAACGTCATGCAACAGCAGCACTTCTGGTCAATGTATTAAATCAGGCCGGTCTTCAAAATGTCGTCGGCAATGCATTGGCATTTGTCAATATCGATGACCGTTTTCTGCGTCATGAAATCGTTGATACTATTCCTTCCAAGACATTTGTCTTTGAAATCACAAGCAGTAGCAATCTGGATGACCTTACGGTGGAGCGTGTAGAGGTTTTACATAAAAAAGGCTACCGTTTCTGCCTGGATGCATCAGATTATGGGCACCTTTCCGAGTATAAGAAGATTTTTCCCTATCTTAGCTACTGTAAAGTCGATACTTCCAGTTTTGAGCAGGAACATATGGGGAAAATAGTGCGTACACTGCATATGCATGAGATAGAGGCTATTGCAAGCAAGGTGGAGACAGAATCTGTATTTGAGACATGTAAACAGCAGAAGTTTGATGCCTTTCAGGGCTATTATTTCGCTGAACCAAAGATCATTCAGAACAAGAAGTTTGATGCAGACCAGGCATCACTTTTCAAACTCTGCAATCTTTTACAGACAGGCGGTGATACCAGTGAGATCGTCGAGTCATTTGAGCAAAGCCCAAGTCTCACATTGCAGTTGTTACGTTTTATGAACTCGGCAGCCTTTCATTTTAAAAGCCCTATCTCTTCAATTCAGCAGGTTATTACACTTTTGGGAAGAAATTCCTTGAACCAATGGTTGATGCTGCTGCTATACTCAAAAACACTCTCGAACAAGGGAAGTTTTGATGACCCATTAATCCTGATGGTTAAACACCGTACTGACCTGATGGTCTCACTGCTCAAGATGGTCAAGAAGAACTGTACGATGCAAGAACAGAGTGAAGCCTATTTTGTGGGTGTCTTCTCGCTTATGGACACCCTTTTGCATATGCCTTTGGAAGACATCATTAATGAGTTTTATGTGGAAGAACGTGTTAAAGATGCCCTGTTCAAACAAGATGGGATCTTGGGAGAACTCTATAGTATCGTCATTTCTATCGAGAAGTTTGAAACGAAGAAAATAGATGCCTTTGTAGAAAAGCACGCTTTGAATACGCAGGAGTTAGAACAGATGATGCTTTCTAATATTCAGGCATCAACCGAATTTGCCAAGGTCTCTCTGGGTGCATAAAGTCAGCTGAAAAGATCAAGGCTTTCCATAATAGCATCGATTCCCAGACCGATGTTTTCATCGACTTTTATCATATCATGATGGAGATGAAAAGGCTGAAGTAGTGGGTGCTCTTGCAGATACAGGGGTGAGTCAAGATCTGCCATGGAGATATTCTGTTGTGAAAGTCCAAAATGAACAGCTGCTAAAAGGCTTATGGGACCTTCAAGCATTGAACCTATCATGCACTGTTTGTCATAGCGGGCAGCTAACTTTGAGATTTTCAGTGCTTCGTACAGACCACCGCATTTCATCAGTTTTATATTCAGCATGTCAACAGCTTTGTCATCGAGGAGTCTTTGTGCATCATGACTGTCGAATATGGACTCATCGGCTAAAAGTGAGAGCGGGGAGTTCTCTTTAAGTCTTTTCATCGAGACAAGGTCATCAGCAGGAAATGGCTGTTCGATGCATTCGATGTTGTCTGTTCTTATGGATGCTATCATCCTGATGCAGCCCTCATAACTAAGTGACTGGTTTGGGTCCAGGCGAAGTCTGTGTTGATCGGAGAGGACTTCGTTGATTCTTGCCAAGCGTTCGATGTTTTTATCAATATCCCGGTCTAGCTTTATTTTGAGGACATTAAACCCCTTGGAAAGAGCATCCAGGGTGTCGTTTTGCATCACCAGCGGTTCATTGACGGAAATTGTCAGGTCGGTTTGTAATTGGGAATGACGTGCACCGAGGTAGCGGTGAAGGCTCAGTTTTGCCTGCTTTGCCAAAAGGTCAAAGAGGGCAATGTCAACACAGGCTTTTGTTTCAGAGCTGACAGGTATCGCGTAGAGTTTTTTAAACATATCCTCAGCTTCTATGGTGGTGTCTATCAACATCGGAAAGACGCTCTCAGTCAGTTCATTGATGATCTTCTCATTGGTAGTACCGGTTATCGCTGTCACCGCACAGGCTTCTGCATATCCGACATGTTCACTGTCGGTGTGGATCTTGATGATGATGTCATCGATGGCATCGACACGTCTAAGCGCGGTAATAAAAGGCTTTTTAAGCGAGATTGAAAGTCGTGCGATCTCAAAACCGGTTATTCTCATGCAAGCCACCGCAGTACCTCTGTCAACATCAAGGCCACAAAGGTTCCTATCACATAACCCAGTGTCGCCATGATAACGCCGACACCGACAAGGCTTTGTGCATAGGCAGCCGAAAGAATAGGAGCTGATGCGATACCACCGACATTTGCAAGTGAGGCTACTGAAATGCTGAAGAGGTCCAGTTTGAAGAACTTCGCAAAAAGAAGCATAAGAAGTGCATGGATCAACAGTATACTCATACCCAAGGCAATGTATAAGAGCAGTTCCGTATCAAAATGAATGACAGCCCTGGATGCGATAAGTGCGATAAGCAAGTAGAGCATGGCATTGGCTGTCGACTGAAGCCCTCTGATCGTTGAAAGGGGTGTAAATGAAAAAAATATACCGGCAAGTGTAGCCAGTATGACGGACCAAGCAGTTACACTGCCAAAAAGTAACTTTGACAAGAAAAGGCCGCTGAGCTGAGCAAAGAGTGAAACGGCGATGGCAGAAAATAGGAGCCAGATATAGGCGCGATAAGAAAAATTCAAAGCGCACCGGTCGTCAATGCTGATATCCTCTACCGGATCAACTGCCTTGGTATAGTTGTTGAACCTTGATGCATAGGGAACAAGCAGGAGCAGTAACATGACCCAGAGGCTATAATCGACGGAGTCGATAAGCATGATGATTCCGACAGCTTCCTCACTGCTTTCAAGAAAAGAGGATACGGCCAACATATTTGCTGTCCCTCCCATCCAGGAACCGGCAAGCGGAGCCAATATAGAGATCTCGTCATAGCCAAGTCCAAAGAGAATAAAACAGAGGATAAAGGCAAGAAAGAGGCTCAAACTGGCAAGAAAAAAGGTAAGCAGCATCTTGGGACCAAGTTTGGAGAGCGTCGTTATCCTGTTGGGCAGCAGCATTAAAAACAGCATCGCAGGCAACAAGTTGCTTTTAAGCGTAAGGTAGCTTTGTGTTATGGCATTATTCTTCTCAAAAATTCCCCAGGAACTTATAAGCATTACGCCAAGGTATAGTAAGACAATAGGCGGTATGTACTGCAGTAAGGTATAGCGTTGTCTGGATAAGAGCAAAGCGGATGCAGCCATAAGAGCAAGGACTACAAGGTAGACAAAAGGCTGTGTTATCAATGATGCACCTTTATAGACCCCTTCAGATCCGGAAAGTTTTGACGGATTTTATGCATAAAGGTCTCACCAGGATCATATTTAATAGTTCGGTAGGATCTGTCTTTCTCAAGCCAGAGATAGTGCTCGGAAAAGTCAGTGTATTCGTGATGGCCGATCAGGTATTCGATCGTGGCATATTTCTCTTTAAGGTAGGCAACCAGTTCTACATTGGCATTGAGCTGTGCCGGAGTGAGATTGTTTTGACTGTTCTTTCCTCCTACGTTTTCGATACCGATTGAGTAATAATTAAGACCGATGACATGTCTTGCCATGAGTGTTTCATCCATCAGTCTGTAGATACACCCGTCTCTGTCAATAAGAAAATGGGCAGAAACGTTCAAAGGCGAGGCGTCTTTGATATCAGGTCTTGTGGAAGCGAGAGTCGGGTTTTTAAAACACTGTATGGACTCGTTTAGATCATTCTTCGTCGTCCAGTGTATAACGATCATACGCGGCGTTATCCTGATGTTATTGACATCAAGGTCATAGCGTTTTTTGATGTAGTCCTGTGTGAGATTGATACGGTGTTCATCAAAGATGATAGGCCTGTCAATGATAGAGATGGCATAAAGGTCGAAGGCAATAAGAAAGAGGATGAGAACTCTCATTAGGCACCCCGGATAACGATCTTGGATATCTCGCTTGGTGCAAGCACACGAATAGGAGGTCCCCAGTAACCCGCACCGCGACTGACATAGATCTGCTGTTGCGGTGAGTGCTGGTAGAGACCGCTGAGATAGGGCTGGTCGATCATCACCAAGAGACCAAAAGGAAAAATCTGTCCGCCATGGGTATGGCCGCTTAACATCAGGTCGCATTGCCTTTCCTTGAGTCTTAGAATCGTTTTGGGCTGGTGCGCGAGGACAATAGTCGGCAGGCTCGGATCTATCCCTTTATATGATTTTTCGATATCCATTGGGTATTGACCGATGCGTTCACCCATAATATCAGTCATCCCCACAAGGTTAAAGCGTACTCCTTTATCATCGATCTGGACGTTTTCATTAAGCAGGACTCTGATACCAAGTGTATCGATATGCTTGATGATCTCTCTGGCTCCATGAAAATATTCATGATTGCCCAAAATAAAGTAAGATGGTGCCGCGATGTTTTGTAAGGGAGCAAGATCATCTATGATGGTATCGAGGTCATGGTCTATGAGGTCTCCGGTTATGACAACAAGATCTGGCCCTTGGGCATTGACCCGACGTACAAGGGCTTCGACAAAGGTCTTTTTGATAGTCCTTCCTACATGGAGATCACTAAGTTGAATAAGTGTGTATTCATCATTGCCAAAACCATCGATCTTGGTATGGATCGTGTTCAGTACAGGATCGGAAAGACCGCCTTTTATACCTTTAAAGAGGTAGCTGAAAGCCAAAATCAGCATGGTGGTGTCAAAGACTATCTTGATAAACTTTCGACGGCTTTCCTGATAAGGTACACGTTTGAACACAGAGAGGTTAAGGTCATAGATTAGGGCTGTGACAAAGAGGAGAAAGGTAACGCCGATAGAGGCTGAAAGCAGAAAATAGAGAGTTGGGGTCTCTTTGAAAAGATGCAGCATCGCCTCAAGTACAAAGAGTATCTCTCCGATCATCAAAACAGATGGGATAAGAAAGGCATAGTTGTTAAAAGGAGGGTGGAGCTTCTTGAAAAAGCGTTTATAGACGTAGAGGTTTAAAAGTGCCATTACTCCTATAAAGGCTAAGAAGAAGAGTGAGAACCTCATAAAAACTCATATCCGATATTTTCATTTTCCAAAAAGTCTGTGAACACCTTAAGGTGTTGATCAACTGCTTCCTTCTGTTCACTACTGAGAGAAAGTTCGACTCTGGGATTACCATTGTTCATCATCGGCAGGGATGAAAGGTCTATAGAGTCGGGAAGGTTGAACATCAGATGCTGGATTCTTCCCTCTCCGCATTCTGCGATAAGCGTCTTATTGAATCGTTCGACAGGTATAGGGATATGCTTTGAAAGGATATCATCAATCATTGGATGGGCCATCTCTGGAAACCCCGGCATGAAGAAATAACGCTCTTCAAGTTGAAACCCGGACATATTGTTGACAGGGTTAAAAAGAAGTTTGGCATCCTTTGGAAGATCGGCCATCTTGATAGGATGGGGATATGCTCTCTCTGCCAGACGGTTGATGATGTCCTGTTCGAATGTCGGATGACGATAAAGCTTTCCATCGGAAAAGACATTTGCACTGAGTTGACGGGTCAGATCATCGGGTGTGGAACCGATGCCGCCAAAACTGAACATCAATGCATGAGGGTCACTTCTTACCAGTTCGTAGGTTTTTGTAATCAGAGCTTTGTCATCTTTGATAAGAAAGGAGGCGAAAAGGTTAAACCCTTTGGACTGTAATGCTTTGCTGATATAGTCGAAGTGCTTATCCTGCCTGCGGCGGTCCAAAATTTCACTTCCAATGATAACGGCATAAAAATTCGGTTTTTGTATCACACAGACTCCCTTGTCAGTCAATATCTCTTTTGGAAATTATAACATCTGAGTGAGGATATTTTCATAATACAATCTTAAATAAAATCGTCAAAAAAAATATGAATATTCAAAAAAGTTAAAAAATGTTTCAATAGTAGTATAAATGAGATAGAATATGTTGTACGATAAAGATATTTAGCGAAGGCTTAGATATGTTTGAATGTGAAAATCTCTCTGAAGTTATTGAATATATTGATAATGAGGTGGTCAATGAGAACTATCTCAATTACCTTGAAGGCTCGCAGTGGAAAAGTATATCCTCTAAAGAGTTTGTGCATTCGGTACATGCCTTGGCAAGTGCCTTCCAGAAGAGAGGTGTCTCTAAAGGGACAAGTGTCGCGATCATCTCTGATTCATCTCCCTTTTGGCTGATCGTTGACTATGCCTTGCAATGCCTGGGTGCTGTCTCTGTCCCGATCTTTGCCAATATCTCCTCAGAAAACCTCAGTTTTGAACTTGAAGATGCACAGATCGAGTATACCTATATTGCTTCGCAGGAGAAGTATGACCAGATTGCCGGGCATCTTGAGAGTATGAAGCTTGTTTTGTTAAAAGATGTCCAGGCTGATGGAAAAAATATTGAAAGGTGGGACTCTTTTCTACGTGAGGATACCACTTATGACAAACCGGATATTTCTCCGGACGATCTGGCGACTATCATTTATACAAGCGGCTCGACAGGCGTTCCCAAGGGTGTCGAGCTTTCGCATAAGAATATCATTACTCAGATAAAAGATACACAGCGTTGTTTTACGATGGAAAAACATTTTAAAGTGCTTAGCTTTCTTCCTTTGGCCCATATCTTTGAACGCATGGTGATGAGTTTTTATCTCAGTACAGGCGTCTCCATCTATTTTGCCGATGATGTAAAAAAAGTAGGAGATCTCTTAAAGGAGATAAAACCGAGTGTTATGACTGTGGTGCCACGCCTTTTAGATAAGATCTATATCAAGATGCATGAAAATGCCCATGCTGCCAAAGGTCTGAAACGGCTGGTGGCCTGGGCAGCTTTTTACAGGGCTAACCATAAGGACCCCAATCAAAATAAAGAGTGCTTGATTGACAAGATATCTGCAAGGCTAGTCTATAGCAAACTTGTCGATGCCTTGGGGGGTGAGTTGAAATATCTCATCAGTGGTGGTGCACCGCTCTCCTTTCCTGTGTACAGATTCTTTCATAATATAGGAATACCTCTTTATCAAGGTTATGGTCTTACAGAGACTTCACCTGTGATCTGTGTCAATACGCCGGATGCACACAAGGTAGGCACATGTGGAAAAGTTTATGAGCATGTTGAGGTAAAGCTTGCAGAAGATGCTGAGCTTTTGATGAGAGGAGAGAGCATGATGCTCGGATATCATAATCAGCCTCTGAAGACCGAAGAGACGATTGATTCTGAAGGATGGCTGCATACGGGCGACCTCGCTGAGATTGACAGTGAAGGGTATATTACGATCCGAAGTCGCAAGAAAGAACTTTTCAAGACTTCTACAGGCAAATATGTCTCTGCCATTGCAATTGAACAAAAGATCACGGCCAATAAATGGATCGATTATGCGATTATCATCGCAGACAACAGGCCTTTTGTCTCAGCCCTTATCTTTATGGATGAAATACTGTTGCACGATTTTGCCGAACGAAAGAACCTGGCTGAACTTAGTTTTGAAGAACTGGTACAGCATAAGCGTGTACAGGCGATTGTACTTAACATCATCAAAAAGGTAAATGCAAAGCTTGATCATTGGGAACAGATACAGAAGTTCTACATAGTCGGTGAAGAGGTAAGTATAGAGAGCGGTATCTTGACACCATCAATGAAGGTCTCACGCAAAAAGGTCGAAGAGATATATAGACATGAGATAGAAAGTTTTTACAGGAGCGAGTCATGAAAGAACGTATAGCAATCATAGACGGGATACGAACCCCTATCGCAAAGGCAGGGGGGAACTTCAAAGACATCCAGGCGGAGCGTTTGGGAGCACATATCGTCCAGGAGTTAGCATTAAGAGTCGGCATACCGTTTGAAAAGTATGACGAGGTGATCATGGGTAATGTCTCACAGCCCGGGCATGCAGCAAATGTCGCACGTGTGATCGCTTTGGAAGCGGGATTTCCTGATTCGACTATTGCCTATACGGTACATAGAAACTGTGCTTCGGGTATGGAATCGATCACATCGGCTGCCTCAAAGATTATGGCGGGTGAAGGTGAACTCTTTCTCTGTGGAGGTGTAGAGTCGATGAGTAATGTGCCCTTGATGTACAGTGACAAGATGAAAGAGCTTTTTGAAGCCCTTTTCAAAGCAAAGAGTATCACCGAAAAACTGTATACACTTACACATTTCAGACCCCGCTATATCAAGCCAATAGTAGGGCTTATGCAAGGGCTTACAGATCCAGTCAGCGGTTTGATGATGGGTTCGACCGCTGAGGTCCTGGCACAGGATTTTGGAATCAGCAGAGATGAACAGGATATGTTTGCTTTGGAGAGTCATAAAAAAGCTGAAGCTGCAACAAAGGCCGGACGCTTTAGGGAAGAGATCGCCCCACTTGTCTATGATACGAAATCAGGAAAGATTATGGAAGATGATGATGGGATCCGTTTTGGTCAGAACATGGAGGCCTTGGGAAAACTGCGTCCTTTCTTTGACAGGAAGAACGGAACGGTGACTGCGGGTAACTCATCACAGATATCCGATGCCGCGGCAGCCGTTGTTTTGATGAGTGAGTCCAAAGCGAAGGCGATGGGCTTGGAGCCTTTGGGATACCTCAGTCATTATGCCTATGCCGGACTGGAGCCTAAGCGTATGGGAATGGGGCCATCTTATGCCACAGCCAAGCTGTTTGACAAGTATAAGATGAGCCTTAAGGATATCGATCTTATCGAGATGAACGAAGCGTTTGCCGTTCAGGTCCTTGCCAATATCATCGCTTTTGATTCCAAGAAATATGCCAAAGAACACTTTGGAAGGAGTCAGGCCTTAGGCAGTATCGATATGACAACTCTTAATGTCAATGGGGGCGCAGTAGCATTAGGTCATCCTGTGGGCATGACGGGAACACGGCTGGTTATACATACATTGAAAGAGCTGCGCCGAAGAGGCAAGCATAGAGGTCTTGCCACCTTGTGCATAGGCGGCGGGCAGGGTGCATCATTGATTTTGGAGGCTGAATGATGAAAGCGTTTGAATTTACCTTAGACAATAATGGGATTGCAACACTTTGCCTGGACCTGGAGGACTCTGCTGTCAATATTCTTTCATCAGAGGTTCTTAGAGCCCTGGATGCCAAGTTTAACGAGCTTAAAAAAGCAGAGGATATCAGATTACTGCAGATCACTTCTGCCAAGGAAGGGATTTTCATAGCCGGTGCAGATATCGCCGAGATTGAAGATCTTAGAGACGAAGATGAAGCGTATGAGAAAGTTCGTGAGGGTCAAAAGATTTTGAGCCAGATATCAACGCTTCCGTTTCCTACGCTGGCAGTGATTAACGGAGCATGCCTCGGTGGCGGTCTTGAACTGGCACTGTGTTGTGATTACCGTCTCTGTACAGAGAACTCTGCTACAAAGATAGGTCTGCCTGAAGTCAACCTCGGAGTCCTTCCGGGATTTGGCGGGACACAACGCCTGAAACGGCTCACCGGACTTTCAAAGGCTCTGGAGCTGATCCTCGGTGGAAAGATTCTTAATGGTAAAAAAGCAGAGAAACTGGGTGTAGTCGATGCCTGTGTTCCCCAGGGGTATCTTGAGTTTAAGCAGAAGAGTTTTATAGAACTTATTCTCAGTAATCCGGAAAAGATCTTGCAAAAGCGTAAAAAAGGTTCATGGATGGACCGTTTTTTGCCCCAGCTTGTTTTCTCATATGCCCGAAAGAATGTCGCCGCTAAAACAAAGAACAAATACCCGGCGCCGTTGGCTGTCTTGGACCTTCTGGAAAAAACAAACAGTAAAGAGGTGCAGGAAGGTTTGGAGTATGAGGCCAGAGCCTTCGCTAAACTTGCCATTACCGATATCAGTAAAAACCTGATTGGTCTTTTTTATGCCTCGGAGGCTTTGAAGAAGGAACGCGGTGTTAAACGAAGAGTCAAAGCTTTACCGATCAAAATGATCAATGTCATCGGTGCCGGTGTGATGGGTTCAGGTATTGTGTTTCAATTTTCCAAGATAGGCAAGCTTGTACGTATGAAGCTTCGCCGTTATGAACAGGCGGCACAGGCGCTTAAGACGATTCAAAAAGTCTATGACGGCATTATCAAGCGACATCGTCTGACTCCGGCTGAAGTTAACATGAAAATGGGACATATCACGTATACGACCGAATTTGATGGGTTTAACAACTGTGATCTCGCACTTGAGGCGATTATCGAAGACAAAAAAGCGAAGCAGGAACTCTACGAACAACTCGAAGAGATCATGGATGAGAAGGCCATTATTGCATCCAACACGTCATCTCTTTCCATTACAATGCTTAGTGAAAAGATGAAAAACCCGGAACGTTTTGTGGGGATGCATTTTTTCAATCCAGTACCGCGAATGCCCCTTGTCGAGATCATACCGGGGAAAAAGACATCCGATAAGAGCATAGCGACGGTTGTAGCATTGGCAAAAGAAGCAGGTAAGACACCTGTTGTCGTCGGTGACTGCGCCGGTTTTCTGGTGAACCGAATTCTGTTACCTTATATCAATGAAGCAGTACGGATGTTTGAAGAGGGTGCAGATTATGAGAAGATCGATGCCCTGATCCTTGATTTTGGTATGCCTATGGGCCCTTTTGTATTGGCTGATGAAGTTGGACTTGATGTCGGGTACAAGGTTGCTAAAGTACTTGAAGATGCTTATGGTGAAAGGATGAAGGTCTCATCCATTCTTGATCGGGTCTATCAGCAGATGCAGCTGCTTGGTAAAAAGTCAGGTAAAGGCTTTTATATACATTCAGGCAAGAAACGTCAAGTCAATTCGGAGGTTGTCGGTCTTGTTTTTTCCAAACGTACCTTTGATGAGCAGGAGATTATCGACAGGGCCATATTGATTATGATTAATGAAGCTGCGATGTGTCTGCAAGAGGGTATAGTCGAAAACGCGCAATATCTTGATATGGCTATGGTGATGGGAACCGGGTTCCCTCCGTTCAGAGGCGGTCTCTTGCGCTATGCTGACTCCATTGGTATTTCGAATATTGTGATGACACTGGAGTCTCTGGCAAAAAATTACGGTATCAGATTTGAACCGGCTAAACTGCTGCAAGACATGGCAAAAAACAACAAGACATTTTACTAAGGAAGATGAGATGGAATATATTACAATAGGTTTATTACTGCTCTTACTGGCGTTGTGGTATGTGGGTGCGAAAGCGGTGTATTGGGCTGCAGTTTTGACGGCAGTGATCTTTTTCGGATGTGAACCTGGTGTATTGTTTTGGATAATCTATATACCAATCAATGTCATATTGTTAGTGCCGAGTATCCGGCAGGAACTGATCAGTCGACACCTTGTCGGTTTGATAAACAGATTACATCTCATGCCTCGCATATCAGAGACGGAAAAGACAGCATTACGCGCAGGTACGATCTGGGTGGATGGAGAGTTCTTCAGTGGAAAACCTGATTTTGACAGTATCTTTAAAGAAAACTATCCTTCCCTGTCTGAAGAGGAACAAGCTTTTTTAGACAATGAAGTCAATACAGTGTGTGAGATGACAGATGACTGGGCTGTCTTTAGAGAACGTGACCTCTCAGAAGAGGTGTGGCAATACCTTAAGGATAATAGGTTTTTTGGAATGATCATTCCAAAATCCTTTGGCGGATTGGGCTTTTCAGCGCTCGGGCACAGTGCCGTTATACAAAAGATGGCTTCGCGTTCTCAAGTCTTGGCGATTACGACAATGGTACCTAATTCATTGGGACCGGCTGAACTTCTTATGCATTATGGTACGAGTAAACAGAAGGAGCATTACCTTCCGCGTTTGGCTGACGGGAGGGATATTCCCTGTTTTGCACTGACCGAACCGCTTGCAGGATCGGATGCGACTTCCATACGCTCTTACGGCGAAGTCTTTAAGGATAAGTCCGGTGATGTAAAGATCCGTCTTCAATTTGAAAAACGTTATATCACACTAGGCTCAATCGCTACCGTAATCGGCCTTGCTTTTGTCCTTAGAGACCCTGAAAACATCTTGGGTATGGGCGATGATCTTGGTATCTGCTGTGCCTTGGTCGATGCAAAAAGCAAAGGTGTCGTACAGGGACGACGTCATGACCCGTTAAATGTCCCGTTTATCAATTCTCCGATCAGCGGTAAAGATGTTGAGATCAGTGTTGATGATATTATCGGCGGCGAAAAGGGAATCGGCAAGGGTTGGATGATGCTTATGGAGTCCCTGGCTGTCGGCCGGGGAATTTCTTTGCCATCAACAAGTACAGGCGGGGCGAAGTTGGGTGCGCGTGTTGCCGGAGCTTATGCTGAAGTACGTGAGCAGTTTGGTCTATCGATTGGAAAGTTCGAAGGTATAGAGATCGAATTGGCAAAAATAGCAGCCTTTACCTATATGATGGATGCTTCCAGAAAGTTCACTATCGGGGCTATTGATGAAGGTAAAAAACCTGCCGTTATCAATGCTGTCATGAAATACCATTCCACTGAGAAGTTCAGAGAGATCATTAACAATGCTATGGATATATTGGGCGGGGCAGCGATCTCCCTTGGCCCGAAGAACCTTTTGGGACATGCCTATTTTGGTGCGCCTGTTGCGATAACAGTCGAAGGTGCCAATATTATGACACGTACACTAATCCAGTTCGGGCAGGGTGTTATCCGTTGCCATCCTTATGCCTATAAAGAGATAGAAGCACTTGAACAAGGCAATGTGAGGGAGTTTGACGAGAACTTTTTCAAACATATCGGTTTCACACTGAGAAATATGGTGCGCATGACCCTATTGAGTCTGAGCCGTGGTTATCTTCATTTCTGTTCACGTTCATCAATCATCGCCAGATATGAGCGAAAACTCGTGTGGAGTTCGGCTACTTTTGCCTTCTTGACAGATTTTGTCATGGGATATTATGGAGGAAGTCTTAAACAGAAAGAGAAGGTTACAGCACGTTTCGGTGATGTGCTGTCGTGGATGTATCTTCTGAGTGCAACATTGAAGCGTTTTCAGGCTGAAGGTGAAAAGCCTGAAGACAGGATATATGTACAGTGGATCGGTGATTATGCTTTGCATGAGATACAGAAGGCATTTGAAGAGATAAGCAATAATATCGACCGGTCTGTTGTCGGTCTCTTCTTTGCCTATCCGGTAGCCTGTTTTATGCGCCTGAATGCTTTGTCTAAAGCGCCTAATGATGTCTATTCGAAGAGTTTGGCTAATAAGGTACTTACAGAAGGTGATGAACGAGAACAGTTGACAGAGGGTATATATATACCTGAGGATGAGGCATCGGCTCTGGGAAGACTTGAACACGCCTTCAGGCTATCCAGAGAAGCTGCTGCTGTTACTGCCAGACTCAAAAAAGAGGTCAGGACGGGGAAATTGAGCAAGGGCGGCTCCTTGTATGAAGATGCACTTGAACAGGGGCTTATTGACAAGGGAGATTATGCGCTTGTCCAAGAGGCCAAGCGCGTCAGAGAAGAGACGATCATGGTCGATGAGTTCAGTCTTAAAGATTATGCCAAACGAAAGTAGGGTGGTATGAGGTCATAGATGGAAAATATATTTTATAGTTCCACTACCTATTTGATTAGTCTTGTTGAGTCTATTCTGGAGACGAATATTCATGTGCATGGAGAAGAGCATCTGCTGCAGGAGTCTCCTACACTTTTCGTCGCCAATCATTTCACCCGTTTTGAGACTTTTGTAATGCCTTATATTATCTCATCGCATTCTCAAATGGGGGTTCGTTCCCTTGCAGATCATTCAATATTCGTAGGATACTTCGGAAGCTTTTTAAACAAGCTTGGAACACTTTCCACCCAGCATGAACATAGAAACGAAATCATATTGGGTGATCTGATGACAGGTAGAAAGAACTGGATCATCTACCCGGAAGGGGCAATGGTAAAAAACAAAAAAATCCTTAAAGATAACGGGTTTACCTTGGACTTTTTGGATGGTAAAGACAATATGCACACGGGTTCGGCGGTACTGGCAATGCAGGCTGAGCTGCTCAAGCAGGAGTATAAAGAGGCGCAGCATGCCGGTGATGTCATAAAAGTACGTAAGATGCGTGAAAAGTATTTTATCAGTCCCAATGAGCGTGTTGCTTATAAAAATACCGTCGTCATTCCTATCAACATCACCTATGTCCCGATTCGCCCGGGTGTCAATCCATTTATGAGCGTTGGTACAAAGTTTGTCGATAAAATCGATGATCGTATCAAGGAAGAACTCGAGATTGAAGGAAATATATTACTGAACTCGGAAATACACATCCATTTTGATAAACCCATCGATATCTCGCAATACCTTTATCAGGTCAAGGAGAAAAGAAGGGAAGCGTGTGAAAGTATAGACGGTGAACACCTTATCGGTGCATGCCGTCATGATCTGACAACAGAGTTCATGGCAGCTGTATATAAGAATGTTCTGATCAACTTTGATCACATCTTTGCCCTGGCTTTGGAGTATTATGCTGAAGACCGTATTGATTCGAATGAGTTAAAACGTGCTATATTCCTCGCCGCACATGATGTCTCCCTGCTTAAGAAGTTCAATCTCCATCACAGTATTACAGAAGAGTTGTTCAAACTGCTTACAGACGAGTGTGACCCCTGGTACGATAGCAGTCTCTCTTTGGCATTGGAGCAAAAAGTCATTTCACAAGTGGAAGAGGGGGTCTACAATATTAACAGGGATGTTTTTGCAGATGAACATACCTTTCATACGATTCGTGTCAAAAATACACTGCGCGTGATCTTGAATGAGATGGCGCTCTTTCCTGAAGTGTCAAAAAGTGTCCAAGACAATCTGTGCGGTATCAAAGATAATCTGTGCAAGAGCTCTCAGCGGATCAAAGAAGAGGTATTCAAGGTTATCTATGACCAGGACTATAAAAACTATGACAAGTGTTATAACCGTTTCTATTCGGTCCACTTCTCCAAACCCAAAGAGACCGGCCGTCCTTTTATCTTGTATAACCCTGTGTTCAGTGTGGGTGTTGTCCTGTCCCATGGTTACAAGTCATCGCCATCTGAGGTGAAGGAGTTGGCACACTATCTTCATAAACAGGGCATAAACATCTACGCGGTAAGGCTGGAAGGGCATGGGACCGTCAGTGAGGATCTTCGGGACAGAAGTTGGGAAGAGTGGTATGACAGCTTTAACCGAGGTTTTGCCGCAATGCGCCAGGTCAGCAGAAAACTTTATCTTATCGGTTTTTCAACGGGCGGTCTCTTAGCCATGTTGGCAACGGCTAGAAAAGCGAATAAGATAGACGGACTTGTTGTCATTAACGCTGCCTTGGAACTTCAGGATATTCGTGTTAAATATCTTGTCCCGTCGCTAAATAAGATGAATGATTTCTTATCGATCTTTCATGCAGATTTGGAATATGTCGAGACAGAGGCCGAATTTCCGGCATTTAATTATGAAAGAAACTATATTAAATCACTTGAACAGTTGCGGTTGTTGATGGAAGAGTGCCGTTCTATCTTGCCATCGGTTACCGTGCCGACACTTATCCTTCAGGCAGATAAAGACCCGGTCGTCAAGCCCGAAAGTGCGGAAAAGATTTTACAGCAGATCAACTCGGGTGACAAATCTCTTGAGATGTTTGATTTTTCGCGGCATGTAATGATCGCAGGCAAGGGTAACAAAAAGGTCTTTAGATCAGTGGCCGGTTTCATCAATAGACTTTTGAATGAAAAAAAGATATGATAAATATATAAGTATTTCAAATAGTAGCTGGCTTCTTGGCAGTACTTGTCTGTCAAAGGAAAGCCCTGATCGAGGTGTACAATGGCGAGTATGTTGTTTGAGTTTGCCGAAGAGGTACAACACCCTATCAAACCGGAATCAAGCTGGAAGATATTAGTCGTAGATGACGATGAAGAGGTACATGCAATTACAAAAGCTGTTTTAAAAGGCTTTGAGTTTGAAGGAAAGGATCTCCTTCTCGTTCATGCTCATAGCGGTTCTGAAGCGAAAGATAAGCTGAAAGAACATCCCGATACAGCTCTTATCTTACTTGATGTGGTCATGGAGACTGATGATGCCGGTCTTGAATTTGTGAAGTATGTAAGAAACGAACTTCAGAACAAGCTGGTTCGCATAGTCTTGCGAACAGGACAGCCGGGACAGGCACCGCAAAGGGAAGTGGTTGTCGAACTTGATATTAATGATTACAAAGAGAAGACAGAACTGACCGTAGACAAGCTTTTTACAACAGTCATAGCATCCATACGCTCCTACAGAGACCTGATCAATATAGAACATAAACGTATGGTGATCGATCAAAACCGTAAAGGGCTTGAGCAGATCATAGAAGCCTCTGCCAACCTTTTTGAGACCCATTCCTTACAAGATTTTGCCAGAGGGGCTTTGCGCCAGCTTATCTCGATTTTGAACTTAAATAAAAACTCTGTTTACCTGCAAATAGACGGTCTTAGTCTATCAAGCGGTCCGGAGGGTCTGTCAGTCCTTGCCGGTACAGGAAAATTTGCCGAGTATGAGAACAACACGATCGATGAATATGCCGAGGATGAGCTCAAAGAAATGCTGGCGACGGTTCTTAAAGAAGAGAAGTCGATGTTCTTTGATGAGATCTTTATCGATTATTTCAAGTCAAGTAACGGACAGGTAAACATGCTATATGTTGATGGCTGCAAACACATAACAGATGATGACAAACGTCTTTTGGATATCTACTCCTCAAATGTCGCTATCGCATTTGAGAACCTCTATCTGGACAAGGAAGTCGTAGATACCCAAAATGAGGTAATCCAGACATTGAGTGAAGTCGTTGAAAGTCGTTCCAAAGAGACAGCCAACCATGTAAAGAGAGTGTGTGAATATGCCTATTACCTGGCTAAGAAGTCAGGTTTGGATGAATCAGAAAGCAGCATACTCAAATATGCCTCACCACTGCATGACGTTGGCAAGATAGGAATAGAAGACAGTGTCCTGCTTAAACCGGGGAAACTTACAGATGAAGAGTTTGAAGTGATAAAGTCGCATGCGACACTGGGGTATAACATCTTAAAAAACTCGACCCGACCCATACTGAAAGCGGCTGCGATAGTAGCACATGAACATCATGAAAAATATGACGGATCCGGATATCCCAGAGGGCTGCAAGGACGGCAGATAAATCTATACGGCCGCATTGTCGCTATTGCAGATGTCTTTGACGCACTGTCACACCGTCGATGCTATAAAGAGGCCTGGAGCTTTGAAGATGCAATGGGATATATGCAGTCGCATAAAGGGAGTCATTTTGATCCGACACTTGTGGAGCTGTTTTTTTCTGATATTGCCTACGTGAAGAAGATCATGAGGGTGTATGCTGACTAAGGAGACTGCATTATAGGGTTTTGATCTTATTTTTCGCTTACCATCTTTGTAATAATATGGTGCTGCAGGTCTTTGTTGGTAATACCGCTTTCAATGGCTTGAGCATAGATCTTTGAGACTTTCTTTGAGTTTTTGTCGTAATCGAAATGGGGGAAATGGTTTTTCCATGCCTGTGTAATGATCTGCTTGGATATAAGTTCGATCAGCCATGTCTTAAACAGGGCAAAGGTGGAAAAGAACAGTACCGTAAAGACGATAGACGATAATATCAGGGCATGACAGTCTATCTTGGCAAGCAGTGTATGAAAGATCAGCGATGGCGGTGTCAACAGCAGAAGCCATAGAATAAAGAAAACAAAATATATACGTCCCAGACGAACACGAAAGCCTTTCATGTTGTATTCAAGGTTCATCCCGTCGTTGTAGATCATATTGGCATGCATCAACTCTTTAAAGAGCATAGGCTGTTCGGAAACGTTGAAGGTGAAAGGAAGAATCTTACTCTGTGTGAACTTCTTGATCGGTTGTTTAATGCTTGAAATAAGGCTCATGTTGTTCTTCTATAGTTTATTTTGTCATGTATTATACCAATTTGTAAAGAGGTTTAGTGTACGATTTCAAAAAAACAAAACAGAGGAATGATTATGATAGTTGCAAGTGCTCGCCATATATTAGTTGACAACGAAGAGAAGTGTAAAGAGTTGAAAGCCCAGATCGAAGCGGGAGCTGACTTTGCCAAGGTTGCGATGGAAAATTCATCATGTCCTTCAAAGAACAATGGTGGAGACCTGGGTGAGTTTACACAGGGGCAGATGGTCCCGGAGTTTGACAAGGTGTGTTTCAATGATGAGATCAACGTCCTTCATATTGTACAAACACAGTTTGGATACCATATCGTCGAAGTGACAAGTCGCGCAGAGGTTGAAGAACCGGTCGTGGTGACGGCAACTGCACGTCATATTCTTGTGGACAGTGAAGAGAAGTGTCAACAGTTGAAGTCAGAAATTGAAGCAGGTGCCGACTTTGCCAAGGTCGCCATGGAAAACTCATCATGTCCTTCAAAGAACAATGGCGGAGAACTGGGTGAATTCAGACCGGGACAGATGGTTCCGGAGTTTGACAAGGTCTGTTTTAATGAAGCCTTGAATACCCTGCATATTGTCAAGACCCAGTTCGGGTATCATATCGTTGAAGTGACTAGCCGTTCTTAAGCGATCTTCTTAAGGCGAGGACTTTACTGCGCAGTTGTGCCAGAAGTGCATCGTCTTTCATATCAGCATACCGGTACAGATGATATAGCCTGTTTATCTCCTCAATCTCATTGTGGTAGAGAGTCTTTGCTTTAGCCCTTTGCAAAAAAGCAGACATCGTTTCACCGCGTCTTCTTTCAACCCCTTTTGCTTTCAAGGCTTTAATGAGTCTCTTCATCTCACACAGCACCGGATCATCACAGCTGCTTCGCTGAAGGAAGAGAAAAGAGATGATACAAAGCAGGATAAAGACAACAACCGAGCCCAGGAACTTCAAGAGAAATATTGTGTTTGTAAGCAGTTCGTTTAAGAGTGACATCTGTTTGATACGGCTGTATTGAATGATCCAGTTGTTTATGACATAGCGTGTGTACATATAATAGATATTGATCTGCTTGAAGAGTTTCTGCATGTTCGAGAGTTTCAATGAGGCACTGGTATAGGCATTTGATACTTGAGGGTTATCCGGTGCCAGGGTGCGCCACGCTGTTGATGTGGGCTCAAATCTTACCCATCCTTTTGTCTTCAAGTAGAGTTCGACCCATGCATGCGCATCAGCTTCTTTGATTAGCAGGTAGTTGTTGATAGCGTTGGTCCGATCAGCCTTATAGCCCGTTACTATCCGTGAAGGGATACCGATCATACGCGCGCTGGAGGCGAAGGCCGAGGCAAAATGAACACAATAACCGATCTTGGAGTCAAAGAGAAAAGAATCAACAGGGTGTTCCAGGTCAATTCTCTTAGGCTTGAGTGAATAGGAGAGTTGTAAATCAGAGAAGAACTTCAAAAGGCCGTTAGCCTTACTCATATCATCAGCCCTGGTATCAATGGTATTCATCAGAGCAGCGTAGGTCCTTGGATCGCGGTTTTTGTCAACCCGAAGTGCCTTCGTGAGGATCTGCGGATACTCTTTTGGCAGTGTGTATTCCAAGGCGGAACGCCCATCATAATACAGGGTCTCTTTGACCAACTGGTGGTTTCGAGTGATAAAGTCTTTGTCTATCGTCGTTTTGAGAGGCTGAAGAAGAGGAATGTCCAGCATATAAAGCCACTGTTTGTCATGGGGATAGAGTTTGACTTTATAGTTTATGATGTTTTCGACTTCACGGGGGAGTGTTTTTTCTGTATAGACCCTTTTGTCCTGAACCCAGCGTGTACCCATGTCCGTATAGAGAACAGAACCCCTGAAATAGAGACTGTGGTTTGATGGAATCTGGCCTTCGAAGGTGACCTCCATTACGAGTTTTGGTGAAGGGACAAGCATGGCATTGGAGTCAATATGCATGGTCCCGTCATGTCCTGTGCGCTTGATCTCCTCAGCAGAAAAACCGAAGCGTGCCTTTTTGTACGATATCCTCGGAAAGGTAAGAAAAAGGAGTGCCACAATAGGCAGGGAAAAGAGAAACAATAAACCGTTGATCCGCAGGACATTGGCAACACTACTCTGCATTCGTTCATAAAGTACCAAAAAGGTAAAGATGAAGAGAGTGAAAAGAGCATAAAAGAGCATCCCGATAGAATTAAAAAAGAAAAAGGAGAGTACCATCAACATCGCAGGTGAGATCAGGAGGTAAAAGTTGAGTGTTTGTGTAAGTCGTTGCAACAATACCGCATAGGTCAACAAAGAGATCAGTAAGGAGATAAAGACCAGTAGCCTGGAAAAGTTTGAAAAATTGTATTCGGCAAAAAAACTCAAAGCGATAGCGACAAGTCCCAAAACAGAGAAGGTGATAATGACTTTTTTTGAATTTTTCTTCCTGATAATAAAGACCAGTGTAATGGCCAGATAGACCAACATAGGCACTTTAAGTGTAAACAGGTGGGGAATAATCGAGAGAGCAAGAGCAATATCAAGCAAAGACTGTTGGCTCAGGCGTTTAGTAGAGTGCAAGAAATTGAAGAATTTCATGATGACTCCTTTTTCGTGAGTCCAAATCAGTATTTGGGAAACTCATGGTGTATTCTATGCCCTTTTCTTGACACTCTAATGCCCAAAGACAAAGTTGGGATAGCCTGTCTTCATCATTATCTGAACAGCTCAAGAAGTCAAATTGAAGGTGCCTGCTTTTTTCCAGCATGACAAACTCTTTAGCCATGAGCGACTCGCCCTTTGCCAGTGAAGGCCAATGGATCAGGGAGAGTGCTTCTCCTTCACGAAAGGGACGGATACCGTCAAAGTCGTCATGTTCACCAAAGAAAGAGCGGTTTCGCGATGTAAAGCTTTGAAGGTCTTCACCTTTTGGCTCAGGATAGACTATGGTCTCACTATCGAAGTCTATCTCTTTAAACAGTATCTCATGGGGAAGAGGGAAGTGAGAGCTGATACGTAAAGCAGGAAGTCGGAAACGACCTCTTTGAAGAGGTGTGCATGTCAAGGTGACCGTCTTGCTTTTCAAGGCGGGAAGTTCCTGAATAAACGCTTTGGAGTCAAGGCTGCTGCATTCCAGAGCAAAAGAGTCGCGTTCACTCGGGTTTGAAATTCTAATAGTATAGGGTGTTGTCTTATTGGCAAAAAAGTTTTGTGCAGAGACTATTTCAGCCTTCAGGTCATAAAGGTTCAGACGACCGATGATACTTGAAGCTCCCGCAAGTGAAAAAATGAAGAACATCATCAGATAGACAATATTGTAGTTATGCATGTAGGCCAAAGAAAAGAGTCCGACGATAGCCAAGACCAACAAAATAAAATACTTTGTCGGGCGGGTCTTGATATCCCTAAGAATCGGGATGAAGGTTTGAAAGAATTTCATTGGCGATTTCACTTGGACTTGCTGAGCCCTCTTTAGACTTTAGTCTGTGCGCGGTGACGTAAGGAAGCAAAAAAACAAGATCAGAAGGGATGACATAATCCCTGTCCTGAATCAATGCCCAGGCCTTGGAAAGTCGAGTCAGTGCGAGAGCACCACGTGTAGAGATACCCTGTGTATAAAGTCCGCTGTCTCTGGTGAATGCGAGGATCTCCTGAAGGTAGTCAAGCAGCTCTTCGCTGAGATGGACTTTATTGACGGCCTCTCTTAGACGCTTGATTGTTTCGAGTTCAATGCTCTGAAGCTCATCAAGATGCAACTGAGAAGTTTTACTTAGAATATCACGTTCTGACCTCTGATCAGGATAGCCAAGGGAGAAAGAAATAGCAAAGCGGTCCAACTGGGAACTTGGCAGTTCAAAGGTACCGACTTCTTCAAAGGGGTTCTTGGTCGCCATAACAAAGAAGGGTTCTGGAAGATGTGTCGTCTTGCCATCAATACTGATCTGGTGCTCTTCCATCGCCTCGAGAAGAGCAGACTGTGTTTTTGGCGTGGCCCTGTTGATTTCATCTGCAAGCAGGAACTGTGAAAAGATAGGACCCTTTTTGAAACGGAAACTTGAACTGCTCGTATCAAAATAGTTAATTCCCAGGATATCGCTGGGAAGCAGGTCCGAAGTAAATTGGACACGAGAGTATTTTAGCCCAAGTACCCGGCTGAACACTTTTGCAAGCGTGGTCTTACCGACCCCGGGAAGATCTTCTATAAGAAGATGGCCGTCAGAAAGGAATGCACACAGTGCAAGCTGAATCTTCTCACGTTTTCCGACAATGCGTTTTTCTATTTCGTCTACAATGAAGTTTATCTCTGTCTGCATGAAAGTGTCTTTTTTATATCATCTTAGCATAATTACACAAATGGGCATACTACGGCACGGAATCAATGGTTTTTTTATGTAAACCTACATCTTCAACTAAAAACCTGCTATTATTCTAAAAAAAATAAGGCCTGTTTATGTTTTTTGAATCTGGTTTCATGGGTACGCGTGCACCGATGTATTTGGATATTGTTGGAGTCTTTTTCTTCGTACTCCCTTTTATGCTTTTTTTCTCAATCCGATGGGCAGTGAAGGGTGAAATAAAAAAACACTTCATCTCGCAAGTGATCATCTTTGTATTGACACTTGTCTTTGTCGTGATCTTCGAAGCGGGTATGCGCCTGTCAGGAGGTTTTCAGGAGTACTTGAAGGCCAGTCCGGTCTCTTACAACTTTTTCATAAGCTTTTTGATCGTACATATTCTTGTGGCAATCGCGACTTTCAATCTCTGGTCGTATCAGTTGATAAGCTCTGTAAAAGCCTACAGAAAGGGGACCTTGACAGGAGAGGTCGCCAAAAAGCATAAAAAGCTTGCCCGAATCCTTGTGATAGGGATATTTGTGACAATCGCACAGGGTGTAGGAATCTACTACTTCTTGTTTATGATGTAGTCTCTTGATGAAGAGTTGACGCTCTTTATCCTATAATAAAAGAACATTTCATAATACTAAAAAACACCCTTTATTCCCCTTATCGACACGGTTTCCATCCGTTTACTTTTCCCATATAAACTGTCTTTATCACAAAAAAAAGATAAAAGGTTTTTGTATGAAGAAGATAAGTCTGTTTTTGATCTCGACACTCTTTGGCACGGTATTGATGGCTGAGTCTGTTCAAGGTCTCGAGGATGCGCAAAAAGCCTTTATGGACGAAGACTACACAAAAGCGTTTGCCATCTACTCTAAACTGGCACATAAGGGTGATATGAAAGCACAAAACTTCTGTGCCGGTATGTATGAATTTGCTCAAGGAGTTGCCAAGGATGATGTCAAGGCGCTTTATTGGTATGAAAAAGCAGCAGAACAGGGTATGAGAAGTGCACAACAGACGGTAGGGTATAGATATATGCAAGGCATCGGTACGACTGTTGACCTTGTCAAATCAGCGTATTGGTACGATAAAAGTCTTGCAAAAGTATCTTCAAAAGACAGCCAGGTGTTGGCACAGTGGTTTGACCCTAGCAGTGCACAGGAAGTCAATAACTAGACCCTGTCTTTTACACATCACCGAGTTGCTGGAAGTTTCCCAGTAGCTCACCTTCAGCTTTTATATCGTGCAAGCGGTATAACTCTCTTTTATCACGTAAAAACGTATTGATCATACTGAGGCCTCCATTTTCAAGCATAGCAGTGGATGTCTTTTTCTCCAGCAGCAAAAACATCAGACAGGCAGTAGACGATGCAAAGTCCGGTATGAAAGCATCTTCAGACCTTAATATGTCAGCTGTGAAATCTTCAAGGCTTTCAATGCCTTTTGCCACACTGTGCATAGGGAGGTCACAATAAGTGGCAATAAGACGGCACAGTTCTTCTTTTTCTACAGGGCGCACATACGCTATGTCATCCAATCTGCAAGCCAGCATGTGACGACCGATCGTATTGTTGATAAAGGGTATGATGTTTTCCTGAACAGTCTGAATGTCACCATCAGCAAGAGTAAGCATGGTGATCTCGATCTCCAGTGCTTCTTGGACTTGATAGTTCAAGAGACTCCCCAAAGCTTCTGTACGATTATTCAAGGGTACATTGACTATGACGGCACCGAGTTGCAAGAAGGCATCGGCTTCAATGAGCTGTGGACCCTGAGGGTAGATATCCTCATCGAAATGTAGTCGGTGGTAAATACTGAAAAGCTTTTCATCTTCGTCTGTTGTCGTAATCAGCATCGCTTCGAGCGTAAGTCCCGGCGAGTGTGTCGGCAATAAAAGAGAGAAGTAATGCTCTTTATGGATAAGCTGCAGGTCCGGATAAAGCTCCTGCAGTGCTTTAAAGGCAATGACGACATCCGGATTGTATACTGTAGGGTGTTGAAGGATGAGTTTCTTAAGAAAACTTCCTTCATCCGGGATATGGAAAAGCCCATTGATCGTATTTGTGTTATTCATGACGACATTGTAAAGAAGATTGGTATAATTGCACTTAAAAAGGCAGATGATGTTTATAGATTTTAGTAAAAATATAGTTAAACTTATGATAGCAGCTGTAGTTGTGTTTGGCATGGCTGCATGTTCCAAGACAGCGGTACCCGAAGAGATTATGAGCGTAGAAGAGATAGCCATTGACGGGTATGACCCCGTAGCATATTTTACGGCATCGAAAGCATACAAGGCAGATGCGACATTCAGCTACAGTTACAAGGGCTTGACATGGTATTTTGAATCAAATGAGAACCTTGAAGCCTTTAAGACGAACCCTGAAGCCTATATCCCGGTCTATGGCGGTTTCTGTGCGTATGAAGTGGCTGAAGGCGATATAGAGGAGAGCGACCCTCGGTATTGGCATATTCATAACAAGCAGCTTTATCTGTTTAACGATGAAGATGCCAAAGAGGAGTGGTTTAGAGATATCGATGCCATGCTGACTGAATCGAACAGCAATTGGGCTTTGATGACAACTCCTGAAGCAGAGGCTGAATAGTTTACACGAATGTCTAGATAAAGATCTCACATGCCATTCCCACAGGAATAGGGTTGTGCAGTTGAATCTGAACGGTAGGGTCTTCTTTGGTTCTATAGAGCTGGTAAGGGATATAAAGAAGTCTCGCAGAGAGCTTGTTCTCTGCCTGGAATGCCTTTTCTTCGATGTGTATACGTATGCCGCTTGATACAGCAGGTGAAAAGTTGTCCGGGATTGTGACATTTGAGAGCAGTGCAATGGCAGTTATCCTATCTTCTTTGGCCTCATCCCTCAATGCTTCCAATAGCCTTTCGTAACGTACTGCATCGTCTTCTTCATCACACTTTATGCTTCTGATGTTGTTGTCATGCTCCAAGACCATCGCAAAAGAGTCCAGGCTTTGTGATGATGTCAATACCTTACTTGCATAATCAATACACTCATCAAGCATAGTAAATAGATGTTCGTTGTCCATTATAATCCTTATGGAGCAATTATAGTATAATCCGTCAATGATTCACTTTAGCCTATCGGATATCCGTCATATTGCTGATCCCTCTGTCTTTTCTCTTGGCTACGATATCAACGAAGCCTCGCTGAGCACTATTAAAAGTGTGACGATGCTGAGTAAGGACATCATGCAGATCCTTGCAACGACCCAAGGCTCGAAACTGTATAAACAGACCGTAAATATCTACAGCCAGGACGAAGGTGTCAAGGTTATTGGAAAATGTTCTTGTGATACGGGTCGTAACTGCAAGCATGTCATCGCTTCAGCACTGGCATATCTGGATGAATCGCCTGAAGAGAAGAGCTACCCAACAGCTGTTGAAGCAGACAAGGATGAACAGAGTGATTGGGTCTCGCGTTTGCAGTCTGCATTTTCTCCTGCTGGAGAGAATGTGTCCGAAAAATCAAGCCTTCTTCTGTATGAGCTAAACCTCAATGCCACTTCCGGCAAGGTGGACCTTAGCCTTTACACTGCCAGAAAACTTAAAAGCGGCGGTTACGGAAAGGTCAACAGGGCCCGTCCCAATACAGTATTCAATACGTACAAGCTACCCGAGTATTTCAAAGAAGGTGATGCACAGACAGTCCTTCTTTTCAAGACATTATCACAGGGACTCAAGACCACAGTCACACTTGAGGGGAGACTGGGAGCATTGATACTTGAAGGCGCGATAGCCACAGGCCGCTGCTTTTGGAAAAGAGGGCATAAGAAAGCCGTGGCATTTTCCAAACCCCGGGAACTTCTCCTTGCATGGACGTCAGAAGGTGAGAAGACGACTTTAGGTGTCAGTGCGGGAGAGGATACACATCTCATATCGGTAGAGCCGCTTTATTACCTTGATACGAAAAGCAAAGAAGCGGGTAGGATTGCGACAGAGCTGAATACACAGCAGTTGGAGCTCATCCTCAATGCACCAAAATTTCCGACCTCACAGATTGATGAAATCGCCTTGGAAGTCGCATCGAAGATCCCGCAGTTGTCTATCAAGGCGCCGGATAAGCTTGATATCAAGAGAGTCGAAAAGATCCTGCCACATGCTTCTTTACGTCTAAAACAGCGTAAAGAGAGCTATGCTATAGGCTTATCTTTCAACTATGATGAACTAAGTGTCAACGCTTTTCCTTTTTATGCGACTCAGACCTTCATGGATGAACGCGTGATGCTCGTAAGGGAGAAAAAAGAAGAAGAGCGTTTGATAGACATCCTTTGCGCTTATGGGTTTAAAGAGCACAATGGCGAACTTGTTGCGTATAACATGCATGCATGGAAGTTGCTGCTTGAGAACCTTCCTGAGCTTAAGGCATCGGGCTTTGAAATTATCAAAGAAGAGGAATTTGCGCTTAACTTCCATCCGATTAATCGTGTCGGTGTAAACGTCGAACAGAGTTCACACTGGTTTGAGGTAGGGATGCATATTATGGTTGAGGGAAGAAGAATGCCCCTGCTGCCAATCGTCTCGAAGCTTATCAATGAGGGTATTGACCTTGATGCCAAGGAAGAGCTCTATTTCGAGATAGAAACGGACAATTATGTCTCATTGTCGCCAGAGGTGATCTCGCCCATTGTCAAGACCTTTTATGAGCTTCTGGATAAACCAAACAGTGAAGGTTTCACATTCCGTAAATATGAGGCACAGGTGTTCAGGAACTTTGATTCTGATTGTTTTCTCATAGAGGACAAGACCCCTTTGAAGAAGATCTCCCAAGAGATGGGTAAAAAAGAGCGCACTCTCCAGCTCCCCTCGACACTCAATGCGACACTTCGGCCTTATCAGAAGGAGGGTGTCTCATGGATGCAGTTCCTGAGACAATACGGTTTCGGCGGTATTCTTGCTGATGACATGGGTCTGGGAAAAACATTGCAGACCTTAGCCAACCTCGCAATAGAGTATGATGAAGGCAGACTCAAAAAGGCCTCGCTGATTGTTGCACCGACGTCACTTTTGGGTAACTGGGAGTCAGAAGCGAAAAAATTTGTTCCAAATCTGAAAATTGCCCTGTATTACGGTTCCGAAAGAAAAAACATCTTAGATGATATTAATAAATATGACCTTGTAATCACAAGCTATACACTTCTAAGTCTTGATGCCGAACTGTTGAAAAAAAAGAGCTTTTACTATCTTGTGCTTGATGAAGCGCAAAAGATTAAAAATGCGCGTACGGAATCATCCAAGGCTGCACGACTCATCGATGCCGAGCACCGTTTGGCGCTTAGCGGTACACCGATGGAAAACCATCTTGGAGAGTTGCACTCTATATTTGATACCATCATGCCAGGTTTTCTGGGAAGCGAAAAAGAGTTTAAAGCCCTTTTTCGCAACCCCATTGAGAAAGAACATGATACCAAGGCACAGGAGCGTTTGAATAAAAGACTCAGCCCCTTCATGTTGCGCCGTACAAAAGACAAGGTGGCACAAGAGTTGCCGATGAAGACGGAGATTATCCGTTCTGTCAGTTTTGAGTCAGACCAGGCACGACTTTATGAGACCATACGTGTCTCTATGGAAAAGTCAGTGCGAGAAAGTATCAAGACGATGGGGCTGGCAAAGTCGCATATATCGATACTGGCTGCCTTGTTAAAACTTCGTCAGGTCTGCTGCGACCCGAGACTGCTGAAGATTGAAGAAGCTCAAAAGAGTGAAGAGTCTGCCAAACTTACCCTGTTAATGGAACTGGTAAATGAACTGCTGGAAGAGGGCAGACGGATCCTTGTCTTCTCACAGTTTACCAGTATGCTCGAGATTATCGAATCGCAGATGATAGAGCAGAATGTTTCCTATTCTCTGCTGACGGGTTCGACTCGTAAACGCCAGGAAGAGATAGACAAATTCAACGAGGGCAAGAGTGACCTTTTTCTCATCAGTCTAAAAGCAGGCGGTGTCGGGCTTAACCTGACTCAAGCAGATGTAGTCATCCATTACGACCCATGGTGGAACCCTGCCGCTCAGGAGCAGGCAACGGACAGAGCTTACCGTATCGGTCAGGACAAACCGGTCTTTGTCTACAAGCTTATTGTCCAAAACAGCGTTGAAGAGAAGATAGTTCAGATGCAAGAGAGCAAGAAGTCTCTGGCTGAGGCTATCTATGAAGGAAAAGAAGAGGGCTTTACAAAGCTTGATGAAAAGGACCTTATCGCACTTTTTCAATAATGCTCAGCATGCTGTATGCAAGGATAAGCTATAATGCCATAATCATAATCAAAGGAGAATGCATGCCACAGCGAATCAAGAAGAGTGTTTATATGTCTTTGGGTTTTCTATTTATCATCCTGGCAGTCTTGGGTGTCTTTTTACCGCTTCTGCCGACAACACCTTTTGTGATCCTTGCTGCTTTCTTCTTCTCCAAATCCTCAGAACGCTGGCACCAATGGCTCCTGGCCAACCGTGTTTTCGGACCGGTGCTTTATAACTGGGAACATTCCCGATGTATCCCACGGTTTGCAAAGATGCTATCTTTTAGTATGATCGCTCTGTTCGGGACGATCTCTGTGATAAATATGAACATGGTATGGCTGCAAGTGTTGACGGTTTCGATCATTGCCTATGGCTACTATTTTATAGCGAAGATACCGACCTGCTGTAAAGAGACATCTGCGTACAGAAACCCTTAGAAGTCTTCTCTCCATTGCCGCCTGTAAAAGCCTGAGACTATGGCTTGCTTTTCATTAGTTTAAATGCCATAGCTATCGTGATAAAGAGTGCCAGAAGTATATAGGGTGCATAGGCACTCAGATTAGAGAGCAGGGCCAGAAGCTCTTTAAGAAAGAATGTCCAGGCCATAATGGCCAAAGAGGTCCCTGAGATGACTATAATCAGGGTATGGTGGTGTTTTATACCGATGAGAAAGCCGATGATGGCACCCACCACCGGACCGGTCATCCAAAAAGGGAACCAGACAAAGAGAAAAAGTCCGTACTTTCCGTATTTTTCAAAAAACGCGTGGTACTTCAGCTGAAGTGCCTTTGCTTTTGAGAAGAAGTCCTCGAGGCCCTTTATCTTTGATGATTCCTTCCAGCTAAAGACAAAGAGCGGGTAGATCAGCAAGACGGTTATTGTTTCGATGATGATGTTGATCAAAATGATGACGGTGTCGTCAAGTCCCGCACTGAAACCGTATGAGATCCCGGCAGCCCGTCCAAAGAGAAAGTTTGTCACAGTGATTACCACATAGGTGTTGGCATCATTGACCGATATAAAATAGGTGGCGATAATAGCGCCAAGATAGGCGAGTAAAGCAAGGATACCAAAGGTGAATATCTTTCCTTCAGTCGATGATGAGGATATGAATCTTAACATGGCAACTCTTTCGTATTTACAAACGTGAGGTCTTTTTCTATAAAAATCATACCTAAAAAAAGAGAGATGTGTGAACAGGCAGAAGCTTTCATCGATCATGTTTCCTTCCTATCGTCGAATTTATGGCATAATTAAACACTTTAAACAAAGGTGTCTTTTATGCCTGAAATATGGATAGCAGTAACGGGACTCATCATCCTGATACTTTTTTGGCGTCAACTTATTGTATTCAGACTGCAACAAAAGATAAACTACGCTCCATTAGTGATGATAACCGGTTCGATATCCTCTGTTACCATGTTCATCTTTTCATCGGGCGAGCTTAAAAGTGATATCCAGCATGCCCTTGTGCCGATGCTCATCTCCTTGATCTTTTATGTTGTGATGTACCTGATGTATCAGATCCGATCTACCATGTCAAAAGAAGAGCAAAAAAGCCATGAACGACTGTTGGCGACTCTTATTGCAGATATCTCGGGTTATTTTCATGTTCTGGATGAAAAGCTATCTGATATATCGACGACCGAGGAGAAGACACTTCAGGCAGTGCAGCTTACCTTGAAAAATGAACTCTCCGAGTTCAACCAGCTATCCGCACGGCAAAACATCATTATCCAAAAACTTGAAGAGATGTACAGCAAGGAAGAGAGTGCCCTGTTAAAGATACAAACCTTCCTGCAGAATGATGTGATGGATCTGGACAAGGTCGTTCACCGGCATATTGACATCCTGCGTATTGCGGAGCAGGATCATTACACCAAGCTAGTCGGTATGTTAAATAGTATGAACGAGAATAGCGACAATCATTTGATTGTCGCATCTGTTGATAAACTGGTTGAGAGTGTCAAAAACATACGGGAATCTTTTGTAGAAAGTATGAGTGAAGTGGCTAAAGAGGTGAGCACTCAGGTCTCAACGTCACTTCAGAGTATGAGCAGTGAACTTCAGCATGCCAAGCAGTTGAGCGAAAGCCTCAATCTCTCAACCCAGGAGTATGAAGTCAAGCTTGCGGAACTGCATAAGCAGGCAAGCCAACTATTACAGCAGTCTGATACGATTCATGAGAGTATGGAAGACACCTTCAATCAGGCACAAAAAGTGCGTCCTGTCTACGCCTCTTTAAATGAGCTAATCTCACGTCTAATGGATATCTATGGCGAATACAAACATGCGAAAAAAGAACTGCACATCCTGGCTTCTGAACTGGGTAATGCAGAAGAGCGCCATTTTGAGATCATGGACCAGAAGATCGACGACCTGGGTGAGGATATCCACAGCAAGATAGAAGCCTCGCTGAAAGAACTCAAAGAACACTACCATATCGCAGATCGGGATGTGACGAGTACCGTCAAGACCCTGGCGGCCAAGGCACAGATGAAAAAAAGCTATGTTGAAGAGTAGATGAGAAAAAGTCTTCTTCTTTCCACAGTTCTTATCTTTGTCTCTTTCATGCATGCAGAGGAACTTGTCACTCGTACACAGGTGATGATGGGGACCTATGCGACGATCACGCTTCAAGAAGAAGATGTCAAATACTCCGTGGCTGCTTTTGAACGCTTGAAAGCTGTTGAGATGGCGCTCTCTTCCTATGACAGGAATGCCGAGATGTTTCGTCTTAATCGTGATGGTCAG